>CAZIXL010000562.1:0-2803 GCA_964542885.1 uncultured bacterium | reverse complement strand
TGGTGTGAGGAGCGCGCGATCTCGTCCATGGCCCTGACCGCCTCCCGCATGACGGCGCCGCCGTCCTCGGCGACCGTGCGGGACTCCGCCGACAGCGTGCTCGCCTCGCGGGCGTGGTCGGCGTTGCGGTGCACGGTGGAGGTGATCTGCTCGAGGCTCGCCGCCGTCTCCTCGAGGCTCGCGGCCTGCGCCTGCGCCCCCGCCGAGATCTCGCCCGCCCCCGAGGCCAGCTGGTGCGCGGCCGACGCCACGGCGTCGGAGACGTGACGGACCTCGTCCAGCGCGTCGCTCATGCCGGCCACCGCGCGCTGCAGGGCGCTCGCCATGTGGCCCACCTCGTCGTGCGAATGCACTTCGATCGCGTGCGTGAAGTCACGCGCGGCGCACGCGTCGAGCACCTTCACGGCGCGGCCCAGCGGCCGGGCGATCCGATCCGCGATCAGGATGCCGAAGATCACGCTCAAAGCCAGGGCGGCCAGCGTCCCCGCGATGGTGGTCCCGATCGCGATCCGGCTGAGCCGCGTGCCCTCGGCCACGCGGTCGCCGGCGATGGCCGAGAGCGTGGCCAGTTCGCCTTCGTAGGCGCGCACGGCGAGCGGGATCAGCGCCTCGGCCTCTTCGTTCAGGACGTCGGCGGCCTCGGACTGCAGGACGATCGCCTGCTCGCCGCCCGCCGCCGCCGCGCGCTGCGCGATCGCCAGAGTCCGCTCGGAGGCCTCGAAGTAGGCCCGGGTCGTCGAGCGCAGCGTGTCGAGCCCTGCGCGGGCGTCGCGGCCGCTGCGCGAGACACCCAGGTGCGCGGCCGCGCATTCGGCGAGGACACGCTCCATCCCGGTGCGCAGCTCGGCCTGCCGGGGCACGAGGCGCTCCAACGTCTCGGCGTCGGGCTCGCCCACGCCCAGGTTGACGTTGGTACGGTAGCGCGTGAGCTGCGAGGAGAACTCGGCCAGCTTCGTCGCCGGAACCGTGTCGTCGTCGTACATCCGGCCGAGGCTCGTCGCCAGCCGCGCGAGCCCCGCGCCCGAGACCGAACCCAGCACCACGATCAGTGCACCGACCACTGCGAACGCCGCGAGGAGCCTGGTCCTCACCCGGAGATCCCTGAGCCACGTCGTCATCGCCTGCCGTCCCCTCGTGAGCGATGGTGCTTACACGATCGGCAATCAGTCTCGGCAAAGAGACGGCGGGCTGGAGGGTCGCCCAGGGGTCAGGGCGCGGGCCGGCCGCGCCAGCGGGAACGCCACGAAACGTTCGCAGGCGCGGAGTTCCGGTGCGGACGACTGAACCGATCCGGATCGCCGGAACGCGCCGAGGCGTCAGGCCGCGGCGCGCGCGGGCCGCTTCAGCACGACGTAGATCGCCCCCGCCGCGAAGAAGCCGACGAACCACGCATAGTCGTAGAGCGGCTTGAGGAGCGGCACCACGAGCCCGCCCCACGCCAGCGCGCAGCCGGCGAGCGTCGCGACCACCGCGGGCATGCTCCAGCCGCCGTACTCGCCGTTCGGGCGGTAGAGGTCGCCGAGGTTCAGGCGCTTGCGGCGCACGATCCAGTAGTCGGCGATCAGCACGCCGGCGATCGAGCCGAGGCCGCCCGAGTAGCCGACGAGCCACGCGAAGATGTAGCCCTTCGGGTCGGCGAGCAGCCGCCAGGGCTGCATCGCGATGCCGACCAGGCCGGTGATGAGCCCGCCGGTCTTGAACGAGATCCAGCGCGGCATCGCGTTCGCGAAGTCGTTCGCCGGCGAGACCACGTTGGCCGCGATGTTCACGGCCAGCGTCGCGACGACCACCGAGAACATGGCGAAGCCGACGATCCACGGGTTCGTGAAATGGCCGACGAGCTTGACCGGATCCCAGATGGGCTCGCCGTAGAGGATCGCGCTGGCGCTGGTGATGAGCACGCCCATGGCCGCGAACACGAACATGGTCGAGGGCAGCGCCACGGTCTGGCCCACGACCTGCTCGCGCTGGCTGCGGCCGAAGCGCGTGAAGTCGGGCATGTTGAGCGACAGCGTGGCCCAGAAGCCGATCATCGCCGTGAGCGACGGCACGAACACCGGCAGGAACGCGCCCCAGGAGTTGAGCGTTCCCGGGTGCGAGAGCAGCGGCCCGAATCCGTGCGCCGCCCTGACGGCCCACACCAGCAGGATCGCCGTCACCACGAGCACGTAGGGCGCCGACCAGTTCTCGACGACGCGCAGCAGGTTCATGCCCCGGTAGATGATCCCGATGTTGATGCCCCAGAAGACCAGGAACGAGAGCCACTCGGTCGTGGTGTGCCCGCCGAACCCGGGCCCGAGCAGGTGCGCCCAGCCGGGAACCAGCACGGTGAAGAACGTCTGCAGCGCCTCGCCGCCGATCCAGGCCTGGATGCCGAACCAGCCGCAGGCGACCAGCGCGCGCATGAGTGCCGGCAGGTTCGAGCCCGCGGTGCCGTACGCGGCGCGCGCGAACACGGGGAAGGGGATCCCGTACTTGGTGCCCGGGTGCGAGTTGAGCAGGATCGGCACGAGCACGATCGTGTTGCCGAGCAGGATGGTGAACAGCGCCTGCATCCAGTTCATGCCCTGCGTCATGAGGCCCGAGGCCAGCATGTACGTGGGGATGCAGTGCGCCATCGAGATCCAGAGCGCCGCGAAGTTGTACGTCGTCCAGATGCGCCTGGCGACGGGCACCGGAGCGAGGTCATCGTTGTAGAGCGGGCTCGCCTCGATGCGCGCCGTGTCGACGAGCTCGACGCGGCCGTCGGCATGCTGGGTCTCGTTGGCGACCATTCGACCTCCTAGCTCTTCCCTGCGTCCAG
>CAZIXL010000561.1:0-2805 GCA_964542885.1 uncultured bacterium | reverse complement strand
GGCGAAGAAGGGTGGACACAGCCGCCCGCGAGCAGAAGCGTCGACAGTAGACCTACGCGAGAAACGACACGGACGCGCACCTCTAGTGCACGGAGTAACACGTCTTGTATGGCGACCATTGTTCTGGGACCTCGCAGGAGTGATAGGGAGGCTGCAAGGTGCGCCCGATCCGACGCATGGTCGCGAACACTAGGACTGGGGAATCGGGGCGTCAATTCTCCCACTCAAACAGGTTTCCACCGGCGCCAGGACGAGGCCTTTGATGCGGCCCGATGCCCAGGCTGACGCGTATCCGACCATGCCAGGCAACTCGCACGATCGTGACCGCGTGATCTGCCGTGCTGTCCTATCCTCCTCAGGCCGCCCGGTCCCGACTCGCGCGGCGTACCGCGGCCTCTCGCCGCGCCTTCAGCAGCAGCAGGTAGCGCCGGAACGGCGCATAGCGGCACTGGGCCCGGCACTCGGACAGGTCCTCGATCCGGGTGCAGTGGCGGCCGCAGTCCTCCATGCCCGTCCGCACCAGGTCCGGCACGGGCTCCGCGATGAACGGGAGGAAGTCGAGCACGGGAATCAGGATCGTCGTGCCGCAGTTCGGGCACTCGTGGTTGAAGAAGTAGAAGTTGAACTGCTGGTCGGGATCCTCGAACTGCATCCCGATCGGCACGAAATCCACGTCGCGGACCAACTCCGCGAGGTCGTACGAGTGCCCGCATCCCGTGCAGGCGCGGCGTGATTCGTCGGGCATGGCGGCTCCGCTGGCCGAGAGAGTGGACCCGGGGCGCTTCCCTCCCAGTCTCGCCCGCCGGCGCGGCTCCTGAAGCCCGCGCCCGGGCCCCGCGTTCCCCCGCCCGTCCCCGGCGTTGGCCCGTTCGCGCGGCCCGGTGCTAGCGTGGCCGGGTTCCGCGCAGTACCCGTAATCCCCGAGATGGAGACCACTCATGCGATTCCGCAAGACGAGCCTGCTGGCCGCGCTGCTCGGCGTGTGCCTGCTCGCGCCCCTCGCCGCGGCGAAGGAGCGCTCGGAGAATCCCGACCAGTACAAGTGGGACCTCACCGCCCTCTACCCGAACAGGGAGGCGTGGACGAAGGCCAAGGAGTCCCTGATCGCGCGCCTGCCGGCGCTCGAGGCGCACAAGGGCCACATGGGAGAGTCCGCTGCCGCGCTCTACGGCGCACTCAGCGACCGCATGGACTTCTCGCGCGACCTCTCGCGCCTCGCCACCTACGCGAGCCAGCTGTCCGACGAGGACCAGCGCATCGCGGCCAACCGCGAGATGGGTGACGCGGCCGAGGACGTGGGCGTGCAGTTCCGTTCCGCCACCTCGTGGATGAACCCCGAGCTGCTGGCGATCGGCGCGGACAAGATCCACGCCTTCATCGGCCAGGACAAGCGCCTCGAGCCCTACCGACCCTACCTCGACGACGTGCTGCGCTACGCGCCGCACACGCTCGACGCCGCCGGCGAGGGCATCATCGCGCAGGCCGGCCGCATGTACAGCGCGGGCTACAACGTGCGCAGCGTGTTCGACAACGCCGAGCAGCCGTGGCCGACGATCACCCTCCCGGGCGGCAAGCAGGTCACGCTCGACAATGCGGCGTACACCGAGTACCGCGCGTCCTCGGACCGTGCCGTTCGCGACACGGTGTTCCACGCGTTCTTCCGTGCGCACGAGAAGTTCCAGGGCACGTACGGTACGGCGCTGGCCGCGGCGCTGCAGACGCACGTCTTCGAGAAGAACGTGCGGCACTTCGACAGCTGCCTGGAGGCCTCGCTGTTCAACAACAACATCCCGACCAGCGTCTACACGCAGCTGATCGACGACGTCCACCAAAACCTGCCGACGCTCCACCGCTACCTCAAGCTGCGCCAGCGCATGATGGGGCTGAAGGAACTGCGCTACGAGGACCTCTACGCGCCGCTGGTCAAGTCGGTGGACCTGCACTACACGCCCGAGCAGGCCATGGACATCGTGCTCGCCGCGGTCAAGCCGCTCGGCAAGGATTACGTGGACACGCTGGGCTGGGGCTTCAAGCACGGCTGGGTCGACTGGCTGCCCAACACCGGCAAGCGCTCGGGCGCCTACAGCACCGGCGCCTACGGCGTGCATCCCTACCAGCTCCAGAACTTCACCGGGCTCTACGACGAGGTCAGCACGGTGGCGCACGAATCCGGCCACTCGATGCACACGTTCCTCGCCGACAAGCACCAGCCGTACGTCACGCACGACTACGCGACGTTCGTGGCCGAGGTCGCGAGCACGCTCAACGAGAACCTGCTGCTCCACTACATGCTCGCGAACACCAAGGACAGGGACACGCGCCTGTTCCTGCTCGGCAGCTACCTCGAGAACCTGCGCGGCACGCTGTTCCGCCAGACGATGTTCGCCGAGTTCGAGCTGGCGATCCACCAGCGCGCCGAGAAGGGCGAGCCGCTCAGCGGCCAGGCGCTGACGGACCTCTACCTGGGTATCGTGCGCAAGTACTACGGACACGATCAGGGCGTCTGCAAGGTCGACGCGCTCTACGGAACCGAGTGGTCGTACATCCCCCACTTCTTCTACGACTTCTACGTCTACCAGTACGCGACCAGCATCGTGGCTTCGAGCGCGATCGCGGCCGAGATGCGGGCTGACCCGTCGGGCAAGGCGCGCGACGCCTACCTGAACATGCTCGCGTCGGGCTCGTCGAAGTACCCGATCGACCTGCTCAAGGGCGCGGGCGTCGACATGACCACCTCGGCGCCGTTCAACGCGGCCATGAAGGAGATGAACTCCGTCATGGACGAAATCGAGAAGCTCCTCGCCA
>CAZIXL010000560.1:0-2813 GCA_964542885.1 uncultured bacterium | reverse complement strand
CCGCATCCGTCCCGGCGCGCCCGCCGACTTCATCCTGGTCGACTACCGCCCGGCGACCGAGTTCTCGACGCAGACGCTGCAGGCGCACCTGTGGTCCGGCCTGCTGCGCGCGCCCGTCTCGGGCGTGGTCGTGGCGGGCAGCGTGGTGATGGACAACGGCACGCTGGTCACCGCCGACGAGTCCCAGGTCGCCGCCCGCGCCCGCGAATGCGCCGGCCGCGTGTGGAAGCGGGTGGGGTAGGGGCGGGATTCCGGTTCCACTCGCGACGCGCTTTCGTCGCCATTCGCGCAACGAATGCGAAATCGGGACTCGCATCCCACCGGGCGCGCCCGTAGAATTCCGGCTCACGGCGCGAGCCGCGCGCGCTGCCCGCTCACCCCCGAGGGACGTGAATCGCAGGCGCGCTGGCCGCCTCATGACGTGGGAGCCGCCCATGCGTCTTCGCGACCTCTGCTTGACCCTGCTCGTGGTGCTCGTGGCGGGCACGGAGACCGCGTCGGCCTCCGGGTTCTCGCTGGCGTGGGACTACTGCCGCGAATCGGGAGGCCCCTTCTCGAAGAGCTTCGCCTGCGACACCGGAATCGGCTACGAGAATCTCGTCGTCAGCGTGGTGGCACCTGCCGACATGCCGCGTTTCCTCGGCGCGTCCATGATCGTGGACTTCTGGGTGTGCGAGGGCGACCTCCCTCCCTGGTGGCAGGTCGGCACCGGGCAGTGCAGGGCCTCGCTGATCCGTCCGAGCTTCGACCCCGCGGGCTTCCCGCTCACCGAGGAGTGTCCCTCGCTCTGGGGCTTCGTGAATCCGTTTTCCGTCTACGTGATCCAGTCCGGGCTCTACGGATCGAACCACTTCCGCCTGCAAGCGGCCGCGGCGGTTCCGGCGGGCTCGGAGTTCGCCATCGAGGGGAACTCGTGGCCCTACCTCGTCGCCCGGATTGTCGTCTCCCATGCGAAGTCGACCGGCACCAACGCCTGCGCGGGGTGTCGCGTTGGGGCAGCTGTCAGCCTCGCGGAGATGAAGTTGGAGCAACCCTTGGGAATCGGGAGTCTCACGATCACGACACCGGCCGATTTCGACACGGGCTGGGCCGGCTTCAACGCGAGCGTCGCTGGAATCTACAATCGGCAGCCGGACTGCACGACCCCCACCGCCGGCCGCACCTGGGGGTCGATCAAGTCGCTCTACCGTTGACCGCCGGGCGCGGCTACTTCTTCCCCAGCCACCCCGCGATCCACACGGGCAGTTCGGGCTCGGCGAAGGCGGAGTCCCAGCTGTTGTGGTTCGCGTCGGGGTAGAACGTCGCGCGCACGAGCGTCGAGTCGATCCCCTCGTGCTGCTCGAACTCGCGCAGCCAGCGCACGATCTCCTGCGTCTCGTACGGCAGGACGACGTCGTCCTTCAGGCCCTGGAAGCACCAGAGCGGCGTGCGGCGCAGGCGCGTCGCCACCGTCTGCGCGCGGCCGTAGCCGCACACCGGGACGAGGCAACGGAAGCGGCCGGGGTGGCGCGCGCCGATCATCCACGTGCCGTGCCCGCCCTGCGACATGCCGACGAGCGCCACGCGGTCCTCGTCGAGCCCGTAGACCTTCGCCGCGTCGGCGAGCGCCGCGAACGCGAGGTCCTCGTGCTCCCACCACTCCTCGTCGGCGGTGGGCTTCTGCGGCATCACGACCACGAACGGCCAGCGCTCGGGGTGCGCCTCGAGCGCGGGGCCGAGGCCGATCTTCGTCTCGCGCTCGCCGTCGGTGCCGCTCTCGCCCGAGCCGTGCAGGAACAGGATCGCGGGGCGCTTCGGCCCGCCCTTCTCGAACCCGGGCGGCAGCCACACCGCGAAGCGATGCGCGGTGCCCTTCACCTTCACGGTGCGGTACTCGAAACGCCCCGCTGCGGACGGGGCGGCGCCACCCTGCCCGAGGGCGGCGGCGACGGCGAAGACGGGCAGTGCCAGCAGCAGGACAGTCGGGTTCATGGTGGGGAAACTTCCGACGTTCGTCCGCGCGGCGCAAGCGAGCCGGCCCGCAACCGCGACCCGTGTGGCAACGTAGTCGGCGCATCCCAACTCCGGAGGCTCCCCCCGTGCGGCTCGCGATCGAAGACGTCGGCAAGCAGTACCCCGGCCGTGGCTGGGCGCTCTCCCACCTCTCGCTCGAGCTCGCGCCCGGCGTGCTCGGGCTGCTGGGGCCGAACGGCGCGGGCAAGTCCACGCTCATGAAGATCCTCGCCACGCTCGTCCGCCCGACGGCAGGCCGCGTGACGTGGAACGACGTCGACATCGCCCGCGATCCCGACGCGGTGCGCGACGTGCTGGGCTACCTGCCGCAGGACTTCGGCGTGTACCCGCAGCTCTCGGCGGTCGAGTTCCTCGACTACCTCGCGGCCGCCAAGGGCCTCGACGCGCGCGCGTCGCGCCGGCGCATCGAGGAGCTGCTCGAGCTGGTGAACCTGACCGACGCGCGGCACCGCCCGCTCGGCGGCTTCTCGGGCGGCATGCGCCAGCGCGTCGGCATCGCGCAGGCGCTGCTCAACGACCCGCGGCTGTTGATCGTCGACGAGCCCACCGCGGGCCTCGATCCCGAGGAGCGCGTGCGCTTCCGCAACCTGCTCTCGGAGCTGGGCGGCGAGCGCATCGTGATCCTGTCCACGCACATCGTGTCGGACGTCGAGGCGGTCGCCTCGCGGCTCGTGCTGCTCGGCGACGGCCGCGTGGCGGCCGACGATTCGCCGGAGCGGCTGGTCGAGGGGGTCCGCGGGCGCGTGTGGGAGCTGGACGTGCGTCCCCAGGACCTCGAGGCGGCGCGCCGCCACAGGTCC
>CAZIXL010000559.1:0-2818 GCA_964542885.1 uncultured bacterium | reverse complement strand
CGCGAGCGCGAGCACGGCGGCGAGCGCGGCGGCGCGCAGCAGCGCGGCGCGCGTCATGCCCGCGCCCTCGCGCGGACCGCCTCGGTCACGCGCCGCACCTGGTCGGTCTGGTCGAGCCGGCAGGCGAGCACGCCCTGGCGCGTGGCCACGACAACCATGTCGCGCAGGCCGAGCGGCGCGGCGGTGAGCCCGTCGCCGACCACCACGCAGCGCTCGCAGTCGACCGGCACCGCGTCGCCCCAGCGCACGTTGCCGGCGGCGTCGCGCGGCTGGCGGCGCGCCCAGGCGCCCCACGAGCCGAGGTCGTCCCAGTCGAAGCCGGCCTCGAGCACGACCGTGTTCGGGGCGCCCTCGAGCACGGCGTAGTCGACCGAGATCCCGGTGAGCGGTTCGAAGCGCGGCCGGAGCGCCTCGCCGAACGCGTCGTCGCCGCCGGCCCACGTGAAGTCGCGCAGCGCGGCGATCCCGGGATGGCGCACGGCGAGCGCGTCGTAGAACGTCTCGCGGCGCCACACGAAGATGCCGCTGTTCCACAGGTACTCGCCGCTCGCGAGCCACGTCTCGGCCGTGGCGCGGTCGGGCTTCTCCTTGAACGTCGACACCCGGTGCAGCCGCTCGCCGAGCGCGGCGCCGCGGTGGATGTAGCCGAAGTTCGTCTCCGGGTGAGCGGGGGCGATGCCGAACGTCGCCAGCACCGGTTCGCGCGCGGCGACGTCGGCGGCGCGCCGCAGGTCGGCGGCGAACGCCGCCTCGTCGTCGATCGCGTGGTCGGCCGGCAGCACGGCGAACGTCGTGCCGGGGGCGAACACCGAGGCGGCGGCGGCGATCGCCGGCGCCGTGTTGCGCATGGCGGGTTCGCCCAGCACGCGCGCGCCGGGGCACTCGCGGGCGCACGCCGCGCGCAGGTCCGCGGACGTCATCACGACGACGTCGGCCGGCGACGACGCCACGCGCAGCGCGCGGTCGTACGTGGCGCGCAGCAGCGTGCGCCCGCCCGAGGCGAGCGGCAGGAGCTGCTTCGGGCGCTCGGCCGTGCTCCACGGCCAGAAGCGCTCGCCACGCCCGCCCGCCAGGACCAGGACGCCGGTGGATGTCGCGGTGGAGGTCATGCGGGCGGCAGGATTAGCACACGGCGGGGCGCCGCGTCACGCGCGCGGGCGGGCGAGGGAACGGTAGACCGCGGCGGTGGCCTGGGCGACCGTGTCCCACGAGTAGTGCCGCAGGATGTGCTGGCGCGCCCGTTCGCCGTACGCGGCGACGATCTCGGGGTGCCGGATCAGGTGCTCGAGCTTCTCCTTGAGGTCGCCCACGTCCTGCGAGCGGAAGCTGAGCGCGCACTCCTCGGCCACCTCGAGGTTCTCGGGGATGTCGGAGACCAGCACGCAGCGGCCGTACGAGAGCGCCTCGAGCAGCGCGATCGACAGGCCCTCCATCGTGGACGGCTGGACCACGCAGTAGGCGTTGCTCCACAGCTCCTCGAGCGCCTCGCCGAACACGTAGTCGAGCCGCTTCACGCGCTCGCCCTCGTAGCGCTTGAGCAGCTCCGCGTAGCCGCCCTCGAACGACACGCCGCCCGCGAGCGCCAGCGTCAGGTCGGTGTCGATGCGGCGGAACGCCTCGCACAGGAAGTGCACGCCCTTCTCGGGCACGAGCCGGCCCACGAACAGCACGTACTTGCCGGGCACGAGCCCGAGCGCGGCGAGCTTCTTCGCCGGGCGCGGCTGGGGCAGGCTCGTGCCGTTCGGGATGAACGTCGTCTCGGCGCCGTGCGCGGTGCGGAAGTGCTCGCGCAGCGTCTTGCTCACGACGATCGTGCGGTCGGGCAACTGCACCGCCGGGCCCTCGCAGCGGTGCAGGAACCAGCGCGCGAACCGCCCCCACTTCTCGCGCTTCCAGTCCAGGCCGTGGACCGTCACGACCGTGCGCGCGCCGGTCAGGCGCGGCAGGCCCGAGAGCGCGGCGGGCCCCAGCGCGTGGTAGTGCACCACGTCGTAGCGGCGCAGCATCGCCTCGGCCGTCGCCCATGTCACGTGCGTGATCGCGTCGAGGTGCTTGGTGTGCAGGCTCGGCCGGCGCAGCAGCCGCACGCCGTGGTAGGTCGTGCCCGGCGGCGTGTAGTGCAGGCGGCAGAACACGTCCACGTCGATGCCCATCGGCACGAGGCGGCGCGCGATCTCGTCCACGTGGCGCTCGATGCCGCCGTAGGTGGCCGGGATGCCCTTCTGCCCGATCATGGCGACGCGCATCAGGCGGCCCCCCGCGCGCGCGCGGCGCGCATCGCCGCCAGCCGCTCGCCGAGCCGCTCGCCGAGCAGGCCCCAGGCGTAGTCCGCGAGCGCGGCGGGCGCGGCCGCGCCGCGCGCCGCCCAGCCCGCCGGGCGCGCGCGCAGCGCGTCCGCGAAGCCGGCGGCCGCGACGACGACGCAGTGCGGCTCGAGCGGCGCGTAACCGCGGATGCCGAACGGCGTGGTCACCACGGCGAGCCCGCACGCGAGGTAACCCGGCACCTTCACGTTGCTGCCGCCGCCCCCGAGCACCGGGTTCAGGCCCGCGTCCGCGGCGTGCAGCAGCGGCGCCAGCTCGGGCGCCTCGCCCGCCACGACCAGCCACGGCTCGCGCCGGCCCGCCAGCGCGCGCCCGACCGTGCCCACGACGAGCAACCGGACGCCGTCCGCGGCCACGCGCGGCAGCACGCGCGCGACGAGCAGCGCGAGCGCCTCGCGGTTCGGCCCCCAGTCGGCGCCGACGAACGCCGCCACGTAGTCGGCCGCGCCGAGGCCGAGCGCGGCGCGCGCGCGCGCGCGCGCGGCCGCGGACGG
>CAZIXL010000558.1:0-2822 GCA_964542885.1 uncultured bacterium | reverse complement strand
CGACCACGTAGTCGTCGAGGATGCGCTTGATCTCGGACGGCTTCGGCAGCTGGCCGGTGGCCGAGGGTTGCTCGCGCTCGATCTCGCCCTCGAGGATGTCGTTGCACAGCTTCACGCATTCGCTGCAGATGTAGACCGACGGCCCCGAGACGAGGCGTGCGACCTCGTCCTGTCCGCGTCCGCAGAAGGAGCAGCGAATGGGGTGAGGCGTGGCGATGCGCTTCTTCATGTCGTTCCGTCCCCGAGCCTGCCTGGGCTTCGCGAGGCGGCCGCGTGCGCGGCCGCCCGGGAGTCGCTACCGGCGCTTCTCGCTACTTGCGCTTCTCGATGATCTCGTCGATCAGGCCGTACGCCTTGGCCTCCTCCGCACTCATCCAATTGTTGCGGTCGCAGTCCTTCACGATCTTGTCGAAGGGCTGGCCGGTGTGCTTGGCCAGGATGCCGTAGAGCTGGTCGCGCATCTTGGCCATTTCCTTGGAGTACAGCTCGATGTCGGTGAACTGGCCCTGCGTCCCGCCCAGCGGCTGGTGGATCATCACGCGCGCGTTCGGCAGCGCGTAACGCTTGCCGGTCGCGCCGGCCGCGAGCAGTACCGAGGCCATGCTGGCCGCGACGCCCAGGCACAGCGTGGAGACCTGGGGCTTCACGAACTGCATGGTGTCGTAGATCGCCATGCCCGCGGAGATCATGCCGCCGGGGCTCTGGATGTACAGGTTGATCTCGCGGTCCGGGTCCTCGGCCTCGAGGAAGATCATCTGGGCCACGACCAGGTTCGCGACGGTGTCGTCGATCGGTGTTCCGATGAAGATGATGCGGTCTTTCAGCAGCCGCGAGAAGATGTCGTAGGCGCGTTCACCACGCCCGGTCTGTTCGACGACGATCGGTACGAGACCCATCCCGTTGGACCTTTCCCCTGTTCGGTCTTCCGAGCCGCGTCCGGCGGCTCACCGGCCCTGCGTGTTCCGCCTCAGTGCGCCGCCGCCGGCTCCGGAGCCTGCAGGGGCTCGTCGCGCAGCTGCGCCGCCTCGATCAACCGGTCCATCGCCTTCCGTTCGACGATCGCGTCGCCGAGCGAACGGCGGCGGTCCGCCGACTGGTACCGCGCCCGGATCCGCGACGCCTGCCGCGGGTCGGCCGCGCACATCCGATCGATGTCGGTCGCGATCTCCTCGTCGGAGACGGCGAGCGACTCCTGCCTCGCGATGCCCCCGAGCAGCAGTTCCCGGCGCAGCGACCGCTCCACACCGGGGCGGTAGTGCTCCCGCAGCTGCTTCTCGAGTTCCTCCCCCACCTCCCGCCCACCCGTCTGCTCCCGCACCACCTGGCCGGTCATGAAGTCCAGCAGCCGCGGGGACAGCTCGAACGGGTTCCGCCGCACCAGCTCCTCGGTCGCCTGGCCCTCGAGCTCGCGCCGGATCCGCGCCGCCTCCTCGGATTCGAGGTTCTGGCGGACGCGATCCCGCAACTCGCCCAGCGAGCCCAGCTTGAAGAGCTCCCGCGCGAAGTTATCGTCCAGTTCGCGCAGCTTCTTCTCCTGGATTTTCCGCACGTTCAGGATGTATCGGATGGTCTTCCCCGCCAGCTCGGCCTGTCGGTAGTCCTGCGGGTAGGTCACGGAAACCGTGCGCTCCTGGCCCGCTTCGGCCCCGGTCAGTCCGCTCTCGAGCTCGGGCAGCAGCTCGGGGGCGCCCAGTTGGATGCGCGTGTTCTTGGCCCGGGTGTTCGCGAGCCGGCGGCCGTTCGCGTCGAGGCGCTGGGAGTCCAGCAGCACGACGTCGCCCGCGCCGGCGGGCCGGTCGCGGTCGACGAAGACGGCGGACTGCTCGCGCAGGTCCGCGAGCATGGCGTCGATGGCCGCCTCGTCGATGGCGTGCACGCGGCGCACGAGCGGCAGGCCCTTCCAGTCCTTCACCTCGACCTGCGGCGCCACGTCCACGACGGCGTCGAACGTGAGCGGCTGCCCCGGCGTGAAGCTGACGTTCGTGACGGTCGGCGGCACGATGGGCTCGAGCTTCGCCTCGGCGAGCGCGCGCGAGGTGGCGGCGGGCAGCGTCTTCTCGAGGAACTCCTGTTCGATGTAGGACGCGAAGTCGGCGCGCACACGGTCGAGCGGCACCTTGCCCTTGCGGAAGCCGGGCATGGAGACGCGCTTCTGGAGCGTGCGGGTCACCTCGCCGAGGCGGGCTTCCACCTCCTCGACGGGGATCTCGACGGACACGGTGTGCTGCCAGCTTCCGGATTCGCGGACGGTGTGGTTCATCGTGTGCTGGTGACCTCGGGTCGGTATCGGGAGGGTGGCGCGGGGCCCCCGGTCGAACATTGCGAGAGGGGGGATTCGAACCCCCACGAGTTGCCCCACCGGAACCTAAATCCGGCGCGTCTGCCAGTTCCGCCACTCTCGCGGCTCGCGGAAGTGGCCTTCCCGGCGAGAGCCCGGACGCCGCGGCGGCGGCCGGTGGCGGGTCGACGGGTGGCCACGGGTATCCGTCGGTTCACGCGCGGAAACGCGCGGCAGCATAGCACACCCCCCGCGGGCGTCCGCACGCCCGGGCCGGGGGCGGTCCGGCGTTCCGGATCGGAACGGCCGGGCGCCGGGGCCGGGCGCTCCCGGCCCCGGCCGGTCCTCAGGCCCCGTACTTGTCGAGGCGGCCGGCGTTCGCCATCAGCACCGCCATCAGGTCCTTGCTGAAGAGGTTCGCGAAGCTGCCGCCGCGGCAGTGCTTCTCGTGGAAGCGCGTGAACCCGTCGGCGAAGCAGAACGACGCGTGGATCAGCGCGGGCACCGGGTGCCACGAGTGGCCCTTCACCGGAGTGGGCGTCGA
>CAZIXL010000557.1:0-2834 GCA_964542885.1 uncultured bacterium | reverse complement strand
GGCAGGTCGTAGGGCTGCATCTGCTTCGGGTCCGAGTGGCACGACGCGCACAGCGCGGGCACCTGAACGCGCGACGTGCGCCCGGGCCAGCCGCCGCCGGTGTGCGCCGTCTTCTCGTCGGCCGCCTGGTCGTTGCCGCCGTGGCAGGACGTGCAGTGCAGCGATTCGCGCGCGTGCGGGCTCTTCTCGAACGCCACGCGGTCCTTCGGGTGGCACACGCCGCAGCGGCCCGAGGCCGGGGTGATCTGGTCCTCGCCCGTCTCCTGGGCGCGGCCGTCGCCGGCCAGCAGGAGGGGAGCGGCCAGCGCCGCCGCCAGCACGGCGAGCACCGCCGCGCGGCGCAGCGGGTTCGGGGTCGCGACCGGGCGCGGGCTCATGTGCGCTCCACGAAGAAGCCCGCGATGCTGAGCGCGAGCCACAGGACGAGGACGGCGATCCCCACCGTGCGCAGGCGGCGGTCGTCGGGGCGCCAGCCGGCCCGGTTCACGAGCGCCGGCAGGAACGGCAGCGCGAGCGCGACGGCCAGCACGGGCAGCCCCGTCAGCCACTTGGGGATCGGGATCTGGAAGAGCGTGTAGACCGACAGCATGTACCACGGCGGCCGCACGCCCTTCGGCGTCATGTACGGGTCGGCCGCGCCGTGGAAGCGCATCGGCAGCAGCGTCGCGAGCGTGACCAGCACGGCGAACAGCAGCAGCGTGATGATGAACATGTTCGCGACGTGGCGGCGGAACGTGGTCGTGGCCGGCGCGGCGTCACCCGAGCGGCTCAGGCCCACGTGGCGCATGGTCGCGAACGTCAGCCACACGAACGCCAGGTAGAGGACCGGCAGCACGATGATGTGCAGGACGTAGAAGCGGTTCAGCACGTCCTCGCTCATGGTGCGCCCGCCGACCAGGAACGACAGGATCGGGCCCACGATGGGCAGGCCCCAGACCACCTCGAGCCCGCGCTCGGCCGACCAGTACGAGTGGACGTCCCACGGCAGCAGCCGGCCCGTGAAGTCGAGCTGGAACACGAGCCACAGCAGCGCCACGCCCGAGAACCACAGCACCTCGCGCGGCGCGCGCCACAGGCCGTCCCAGAAGAGCCGCAGCAGGCGCACGAGCACGACGGCCACGAGCAGGTACGAGCCCCAGGCGTGCACGTGGTGCACAAGCCAGCCGAGCGGCACGTCGCGCACGATCAGGCGCGTGCTGTCGTAGGCCGCGGCCGCGGTCGGCTGGTAGTAGAAGGCCAGCAGCACGCCGCTCGCGACCTGCAGCCCGAACAGCACCGCGGTGAGCAGGCCCAGCACCTGCGGCCAGCGCGCGTACGAGACCATCGGCTGCGAGCCGATCTCCGCCAGCACCTGGCGCAGCGGCTTGCGGGTGTCGATGGGCGTGTAGATGAGGCCGAAGTGCGTCAGGAACGAGAACAGCTCGGTGGCGTTGAAGCGCTGCTCGAGCCATTCCAGCCAGCCCGCGTCGCGCCAGAAGCGCCGCGCCGGGGCCGTTTCGCCGGTTTCGCGGGGGGCGCTCATACGCGGACGAAGACCTCACCCGCGCGGGTGGAGACTTCGTAGACCGCGAGCGCGCGCTGCGGCGGTCCCGAGATGGCGTTGCCGTTCAGGTCGAACCGGCCCTCGTGGCAGGGGCACAGCAGCCCGTGCCGCTCCCGGTCGTACCGGAGGATGCAGCGCATGTGCGTGCAGACCGCCGACAGGGCGATCACGCGCGAGGCGTCGGTGCGCAGCACGTAGAAGGGCGTCACGCCGTGCTGGACCAGCCGGGCCTCGCCGACGCGCAGGTCGTCGAGCCGGCCGATGCTCACGATGCGCTCGGCCGATGCCTCGTTGCGGTCCGGCGGGCGCAGGTAGGCGGCCAGCGCCCCGGCGCCGCCGAGCGCCCACAGGCTGAGGAACCCGCCCGAGAGCCACTTCAGGAACTGCCGGCGTTCCCCGCCCGAACCGGGCGTCGCGCTGCCGGCCGCGGGAGCGTCTGGATCGGCCATCCGTCCTCCTCGTGCATCGTGTGCATCTCGGGCCCGGGGCCCGGGAAGGAAGCTCTGGGCGACGAAGGCGCGAAGATAGTGGGACTGAACCCGGGGCGCAATGCGAAGGGCGGGGATCCTTTCGGACCCCCGCCCCGTCGAGAGACGAGTTTCAGCGAATCACGCCGAGCTTGCGGGTGAGCACCTTCCCGTCGGTGGCGAGCCGCACGAAGTAGAGCCCGGGACCGACGCTCCGTCCGCCGTCGTCGCGGGCGTCCCACGTCACGTCGTGCGGGCCGGGCGGCAGCACGCCGTCCACCAGCGAACGGACGCGCGCGCCGTCGAGGCCGTACACGTCGAGGCGCACCGCCGCACCGGCCGGGCGCGCGGCGGGGAGCGCGAAGGCGATGTGCGTGGCGCCCCGCGCCGGGTTGGGCGAGGGCGGCGCGAGCGCGAGTGCCGCCGCTCCCTCGCCGACGCCGGCCGTGTTGCGGATCTGGATCGTGCCGTTCACGAGCTGCGGGCTCGGGTCGCCCTCGTTGCAGACGTAGCTCGCGAGCGTGACGGGCACGTTCGTCCCGGGCACCGCGGTGGGGGCGATGTCGAACTCGAACGCGGCCAGGTCCTGGCCGGGGTCGACGAGCGCGGCGCTCCCGGCGGCGGCCACCGTGACCGAGTTGGCGGTCGAGCTCCAGGCCAGGCTGCCGAAGCCCCACTGCGTCCACATCGCCGAGCCGACGGGACGCGCGGCCGTGAACGACGTGCCGTTCCACGTCAGCTTCACCTGCTCGGAGCGCACGTTGAGCGCGCCCACCGGCCGGTCGGAGAGGAGCGGCAGCCGCACCGTCTCGCCCGGCGCGCCG
>CAZIXL010000556.1:0-2842 GCA_964542885.1 uncultured bacterium | reverse complement strand
GTGTTCTGCAACGCCCGCGGCGGGCCGCTCGGTCGCGCGGGCTGGTGGAAGATCCTGCGCGGCCACGCCCGGCGCGCCGGGCTCGCCACGCGCGTGCACCCGCACGCGCTCCGGCACTCGTTCGCGACGCACCTGCTCGAAGGCGGGGCCGACCTGCGCGTGGTGCAGGAGCTGCTCGGGCATGCGTCGGTCACCACCACCGCAATCTACACGCACCTCGACCGCGGCTACCTGCGCGAGGTGCATCGCCAGTTCCACCCCCGCGCCTGAGCGGGGGCATCACGACCGGGGTCGTGGAGGAGAGGATGAAGCGAATCGCAGGGCTGTTCGGGGTGCTGGGAGCGGTCGTCCTCGCCGGCGTCGTGTCGGCGGGTGCGGCGTCGGGGGGGACCGTCGTGCTGCCGCGCGCCGGCCAGGTGGGCATCGGGGTCGTGGGTGACTTCGGCGCGCTCGCGAACGGGGGCATCCTGGGCAAGGAGTTCGGCTCCGGGGCCGGCATCGGCGTGCGGCTGCGCTACCGCATGCGCTACGAGCGCGGCATCGGCCTGTCGTTCGACCACTTCCAGCTCGACTCCCGCGTGCTCGGCTACCCGCAGGGCGCGTTCAGCAGCGAACTCGGTCCCGCCGATTCCTCGCTCACGCGCGACCAGCTGAACCTGACCACCACGGGCTTCGAGTTGTTCCAGTTCTTCGGGACGCGGCAGCGGGACGTGAAGTGGCTCGCGCTCGGGGCGGGGCTCGCGCAGATCTCGGCGACGCTCTCGAGCGGCGAGACGCAGTACCCGCTGGGCGGCGACGGCACGTTCCTGAGCGCCTCCGGCGGCCTCGAGCACTTCTTCTACCGGAGCTGGGCCGTGGACGTGAGCGCGCGCTACCAGGCGATCTTCCTGTCGTCGACGGTCAACCACAACGTCCAGGCCTCGGCCGGGCTCGTCTTCTACGCGGCCTACTGACCGATGGCGACCCCCCTCGCGATCGCGTTCCACGGTGCGGCCCGGACGGTGACCGGGTCGCGGCACCTGCTGCGCTTCGGCCGGCAGGCGTACCTGTTCGACTGCGGGCTGTACCAGGGCCACCGCGACGAGGCCGAGGCGATCAACCGCACGTTCCGTTTCGCGCCGGGCGACGTGGACGCCGTGGTCGTCTCGCACGCGCACCTCGACCACACCGGCAACCTGCCGACGCTCTCGAGCCAGGGTTTTCGCGGCCCCGTGCACCTGACGCCCGCGACGGCCGACCTGTCGCGCGTGATGCTGGCCGACAGCGCGTTCCTCATGCAGAAGGACGTCGAGCACGTCAACCGCCGGCACGCCGGCACGCGCCGCCCGCGCGCGCCGCTCTACACGCCCGCCGACGTCGAGGCCGTGACCGGGCGCTTCGAGACCCACCGCTACCACGAGGACTGGACGCTGGCGCCGGGCGTGCGCGTGCGCTACGACGATGCGGGCCACATCCTGGGCTCGGCCCTGACGAGCTTCCAGTTCTCCGCCGACGGCCGCACGCACCGCCTGCTCATGGGCGGCGACCTCGGCCGGCCGCGCCGGCCGATCCTGCGCGATCCCGAGGTGCCGCCGGGACCCGACACGCTCGTGCTCGAGAGCACGTACGGCGACCGGCTGCACGGCGACGAGCAGGCGACGATCGAGAAGCTGGTCGAGATCGTGACGCGCACCGTCGGGCGCGGCGGCCGGCTCGTGGTGCCGGCGTTCGCCGTGGGCCGCACGCAGGAGCTGGTCGCGACGCTGCACGACCTGATCGAGGCGGGGCGCCTGCCCGACCTGCCGATCTTCGTCGACAGCCCGATGGCGCGGAGCGCGACCGCGATCTTCGTGCGCCATCCCGAGTGCTTCGACTCCGAGACCGCGGCGCTGTTCGCCGAGGGCGGGGGCGCGCCGTTCGGCTTCGGGCGCCTGCGCTACGTGGGCTCGGCCGACGAGTCGAAGGCGCTGAACGAGCGGACGGACCCGTGCATCATCGTCTCGGCCTCGGGCATGGCCGAGGGCGGCCGCGTGCTGCACCACCTGGCGCACGCGCTGGGAAACGAACGCAACACGGTGCTGTTCGTCGGCTACCAGGGCCAGGGCACGCTGGGCCGCCGGCTCGAGGAAGGCGCCGAGACCGTGAACGTGTTCGGCGAGCCCGTCCGCGTGCGGGCCGAGGTCACCTCGCTCGACGGCTTCAGCGCGCACGCCGACCAGCGCGAACTGCTCGAGTGGGTCGCCAGGCTCGACCCCGTGCCGCGGACGATCTTCCTCGTGCACGGCGAGCCGAAGCCGGCCGAGGTCCTCGCCGGCCTGCTGCGCGAACGCACCGGCGCGACGGTGCACGTGCCCGAGAAGGGCCAGGAGTTCCCGCTGTGGAACTGAGCGACCGCTACCAGGTGGGGCAGCGGCTCCAGCACCCGCAGTTCGGCGAGGGGCTGATCGTCGAGGTCCACACCGACCGCGGGCGCGAGGTGCTCGAGGTGGTCTTCGGCGGCCAGCTGCGGCGGCTGTCGGCGCAGCGCGAGTGGACCATCGTGGACGGCAGCGTCCCGGTCACGGTGCCCGAGCCCGACGGCGACGGCGACGGGGTGGAGGCGCGGCCCGAGATCGCGCGGGTGGCCGGTGCGTTGCGCCGGCACTGGCACGCGCAGGGCGACGAGCTGCTGCGGCGCTGGCTCGAGAACGAGGCCGAGCCGCAGCTGCACTTCGACCTGCGCGCCGACGCCGAGGAGTGGGCGGGCTGGGCGAGCGCGGACCGCCTGCTGTCGCTCGATTCGCTGCGCGGCGTCGAGCGCTTCCCGCACCAGGTCGACGCCTGCCTGCGGATGCTGCGCGACTTCGGCGGACGCGGCATCTTC
>CAZIXL010000555.1:0-2850 GCA_964542885.1 uncultured bacterium | reverse complement strand
ACCGGCGGCGGCTCGGGCACCGGCATCGCGGCGCTCATCAACGGCACGACCGACATCTGCCAGGCCAGCCGGCCGATGCGCCAGCCCGAGAAGCTCAAGCTGCGTGACCGCTACCAGACGATGGGCGTCGAGACGCCCGTCGCGCGCGACGGCGTCGCGATCTACGTGAACGACGCGAACCCGGTGAAGTCGCTCACCGTCGCCCAGCTGCGCGACATCTACCTGGGCACGATCACGAACTGGAAGCAGGTCGGCGGCAACGACGCGACCATCCTGCTCTACGGGCGCGAGAACAGCTCCGGCACGTACGGCTTCGTGAAGGAGGAAGTGCTCGGGAACAAGGACTACTCCGACCGCGTCCAGGCGCTGCCCGGGACGTCGGCGGTCGTGAACGCGGTCGCCAAGGACGCGAACGGCATCGGCTACGGCGGCGCGGCGTACGCGAAGGGCGTGCGCGAGATGGCGATCCGCAAGGACGAGAAGTCCCCGGCGATCGGACCCTCGGCGAAGAGCGTGGCCGACGGCTCGTACGCCCTGAGCCGCTACCTGTTCTTCTACACGCGGCAGAAGCCGGCCGGCGACGCGAAGAAGTTCGTCGACTGGGTGCTCTCGCCGACGGGCCAGCAGATCGTGACCGCGGTCGGCTACTACCCGCTCCACTGACCGCCATGCAGCCCCTCGCGCACCGGCGTCGCGGACGGCGGCGGCTCCAGCTCCTGACGGAGCGGGCCGTCGAGGTCCTGCTGCGCCTGTGCGCGATCTCGGCGGTGGTGAGCCTCGTGCTCATCATCGTCTTCGTCTTCCGCGAGGCGTGGGGCGTGTTCGCGACGCCCGAGGCGCGCGCCGAGGCCGGGCTTTCGAACCTGTTCGGCGTGGCCCGCTGGCAGCCGGTGAGCGACGTGCCGAAGTACGGCCTGTGGCCGCTGTTCCTGGGCACGCTCAAGGTCGTGGTCGTGGCCATGGCGTTCGCGACCCCGCTCGGCGTACTGGCGGCGCTCTTCAGCTCCGAGTTCGCCTCGCCGCGCTTCCGCGAGCTGCTCAAGCCCGCGATCGAGATCCTCGCCGGCATCCCGTCGGTCGTCATGGGCTTTTTCGCGCTCATGGTCATGGCGAGCTGGCTGCAGGCCGTGACGGGCTCGGCGTTCCGCCTGAACGCGCTCAACGCCGGCGTCGCGCTCGGCCTAGGCGTGCTGCCCACCATCTTCACGGTCGCCGAGGACGCGCTGCGCGCGGTGCCGCGCTCCTACCGCGAGGCCTCGCTCGGGCTGGGCGCGACGCCCTGGCAGACGGCGTGGCACGTGGCGCTGCCGGCCGCCTCGGCGGGCGTCGCGGCCGGCGTGCTGCTCGGCCTCGCGCGTGCGATCGGCGAGACCATGATCGTGCTCATGGCCTCGGGGAACGCGCCCATCGCGTCGGGCAGCGTGCTCGACTCGGCCCGCACGTTCTCGGCCACGATCGCCGCGGAGCTGGCCGAGGTCGTGGTCGGCAGCCCGCACTACGCCGTGCTCTTCTTCCTGGGCGCCGTGCTCTTCACGGTGACCTTCGCCGTCAACGTCGTCGCCGGCGCGCTCACCGACCGGCTGCGCCGGCAGCTGGCGGGCTCGTGAGCGCCGGCGCTCCCGCCCTCGGCGCCCGTCGCGGGCTCGCCCGCGGCCGGCGGGTCGACGTCACCGGGCGGACGCGCACCGTGGTCTCCGCGGCCTCGGCCGGGCTCGTGATCCTGGCCGTGCTCGTGATCCTGTCCGACATCGTGCTCAACGGCTGGTCCACGGTGACGTGGAGGTTCCTCACCGACGTGCCCCGCGCCGGCATGACCGAGGGCGGCATCTTCCCCGCGCTCTACGGCACGGTGCTGCTCGTCTTCCTGATGATCGTCGCGCTGGTCCCGTTCGGGGTCGGCGCCGGGATCTGGCTGCACGAGTACGCACCGCCGCAGTCGGTGCTCACGAAGCTCGTGCGCTTCGCGGTGGCCAACCTGGCGGGCGTGCCCAGCATCGTGTTCGGCCTGTTCGGGCTCGGCTTCTTCGTCCAGTTCGTCGGCCGCACGATGGATCGCGCGATGGGCCTGGACGTGGTGTGGGGCCAGCCCGCGCTGGTCTGGGCCGCGCTCACGCTGGCACTGCTCAACCTGCCGGTCGTGATCGTGACGACCGAGGAGGCGCTCAAGACGGTCCCGCGCGAGATGCGCGAAGCCTCGATGGGGCTCGGCGCCACGCGCTGGCAGACGATCTGGCACGTGCTGCTGCCGCAGGCGCTGCCCGGCATCCTCACCGGCGGCATCCTGTCGGTCTCGCGCGGCGCCGGCGAGGTCGCGCCGATCCTGTTCACCGGCGCCGCCTACTTCCTGCCGTACCTGCCCAAGTCCCCGACGGACCAGTTCATGGAGCTGGGCTACCACGTCTTCGTACTGGCGACGCAGTCGCCGGACGTGGATGCGACGCGCCCGCTGCTCTACGGTACGGTGCTCGTCCTGCTCGGGCTGACCCTGATGCTCAACGTCGTCGCGATCCTGCTGCGGGCGCGCCTGCGCGCGCAGCTCTCCGGGAGGAACTGACTTGATCGTGGACACGCCCCGACCGGCACCGCCGTCCGTGCGTCCCCCGGACGTCCGCGAGCGGCCGGCCGCGCCCGCCCCGGCGCAGGCCGCGGCACCGATCCGCCTCGAGACGCGCGACTTCGACCTCTATTACGGCGCGCGCCAGGCGCTCAAGCAGGTGAGCCTGCGCATCCCCTCGGGCAGCGTCACCGCCATCATCGGCCCTTCGGGCTGCGGCAAGAGCACGCTGCTGCGCTCGTTCAACCGCATGAACGACCTCATCCCCGGCGTGCGCACCGAGGGCGCGATCGCCG
>CAZIXL010000554.1:0-2858 GCA_964542885.1 uncultured bacterium | reverse complement strand
CCGGCGATCGGCCCGAACCGCTGGGCCTGCCGCCCGTCGTGCCCGGCGAGCCCGGCCCGCGTTCCGGGAGCCGCGCGGGTGCCGCCGCGCAGCTCTCGGCGACCGACGCCGAGGGAACCGAGGACGCCGCGCCACCGGCCACGCAGGCCGGCACGCTGCTCGCGCCGCATTCGAGCGCGCTGCAGGCCACGCACTCGCGACGGCCGCCGATCCAGCGTCCGGCGAGGACCCCGCAGGTCGTACCGCTGCGGACGTGAGGCTCGCGCCGCGCCGGGCGTTCCCGGTCGCGGCCGCTCGAGCACCTCACCCACCTTCCCGCCGGTCGGGCCGATCGCGCCTGCACCGCGGGAACCGTACGACCCGATCCCGAAGGAACCGGTCCATGCCTCCCCTGCGACTCCTGCTGTCCCCGTTCCGCGGGGCTTCGCGCGCCGTGCGCGCGCTCGGCCTCGTCACCCTCCTCGCCGCGGGACCGGCCGCCACCCCGGCCGGCGCCGCCACCCGCGCCAGCGGCGTCGTGCTGGACCAGCAATCCGGCCAGCCGGTCGCCGGCGCGATCGTCGCCGCCGAGGGCACGCGCCAGCGTGCCACGACCGGCGAGGACGGCCGCTTCACGCTCGCCGCCGACCGCGAGTTCGCCGCGCTCGTCGTGACCCGCCTCGGCTACGAGCGCCGGATCGTCACGCTGTCCGGCGACGCGGCCTCGCTCAGCATCGAGCTGGTGCGCGCCCCGCTGCTCGAGGCGGAGATCGGCGTCACCGGCCGCGCCGTGACCAGGACCGACCTCGACGAGGCCGCCTCGACCGGCACGCTCACGCGCGAGGACCTGCAGCGCGCCGACGGCCTCACGCTCGAGAACTCGATCAACACGCTCCCCGGCGTCCAGATGCAGTCGCGCACCCCGTGGGGCGGCGCGCACATCCAGATCCGCGGCTACTACCCCAACTACTCGCAGAACTCGAACGGCTACGGCTACCAGGCGTTCCTCGACGACATCCCGCTCACCGACGCGACCGGGCTCACGATCCAGGACGACGTCGACTACTCGACGCTCGGCCGGGTCGAGGTGATCAACGGGCCGGCCTCCAGCCGCTTCGGCTCCGCGATCGGCGGCACCGTGCAGTTCTGGACCGCGCGCCCGGCGCCCGGCACGCACGCACTGGCCCAGCAGCTGGTCGGCGGCAGCGACGGCCTGTTCCGCACGAACTCGACCTGGTCGAAGGCCACCGCGACCTCGTCCACGGTGCTCGCGTACGGGCACCAGACCTACGATTCGTTCCGGCCGAACAGCGGCTCGCGGAAGGATTTCGCGCGCTGGAACGGCGAGTACGCCGTCGCCCCCAACCAGACGATCGCGACCACGTTCGCCTACACGCGCTCGCACGAGCAGATCGCCGGCGAGATCGACCTCGAGGACCTCGAGGCGGGCCTCGCGCTCGACAACCCGCTCTACGCGAAGAACAAGGCCGGGATCGAGATCGAGAGCGAGCGCGTCGGCTTCACCCACGCCGCCCGGCTCGACCCGCGCTTCGACGTGCGCTCGACGCTCTACGCGACGACGCAGACCATGTCGCAGCCGTTCGCGCACGGCTTCAGCGACTACAACCGGTTCACGTTCGGCGCCCGCAGCGCGCTCGGCGTGAAGACCGCCGTGCAGGGCGTGCCGCTCGACGGTGCCGTCGGCGCCTCGGTCCAGCGCACGAACTTCACCCAGAACGGCTACTTCAACCCCGACCCGACCGTCGCCGGCGGCCGCGTCACGGACCAGCAGAACTACGGGCTCGTCACCAGCGCGTTCACCGAGTGGAACGCCGCGCTGCCGGCCGACGTCGTCGCGACCGTGGGCGGCCAGGTCGGCGTGACCGAGTTCGGCTACCGCAACATGTTCGAGGGCGCCTACATCGGGCAGCGCGGCACCCACGTGCGCGCGTTCGACCCGAAGTTCCTGCCGCGCGCCTCGGTGCTCAAGAAGTTCGGCGACGCCGTGAGCGCGTACGCCAGCGTCGGCACGGGGTACACGCCGCCGTCGCTCACGAACATCGTCAACAGCGACGGCACCGTGAACGAGTCGCTCAAGCCCGAACGGGCGATCCAGTACGAGGTCGGCAGCAAGGGCGTGCTGTTCGGCGACCGCCTCACCTGGTCGCTCGCTCTGTTCGACCTCGACATCCGCGACAAGCTCGTCTCGCAGACCCAGAACTCGGTCACGAGCACGGTGAACGTGGGCGAGCAGCGCAACCGCGGCGTCGAGCTGGGCGCGAGCGCGCTCGTGCTGGACGACCCGGAAGCCCCGATCACGCTCGTGCGGCCGTGGATGTCGTGGACGTATTCCGACTTCACGTACGTGAGCTTCAAGAGCGACAACACGAACAACGCGAACACCGTGGACTTCTCGGGCCGGCAGGCGGCGCGCTCGCCGAAGCACGTCATGAACCTCGGGCTCGACGTCACCGCGCGCTGCGGCGGCTACCTGTTCGCGTCGTACCAGCACGTCGACCGCGAGTTCTTCACGTTCGACGAGCAGCACTGGCTGCCGCCCTACCGCCTCGTCGGGGCCAAGCTCGGGTGGCGGCACGCGGTCGCGCAGCGCCTGTCGCTCGACGCCTCGGCCGGCGGCGACAACCTGACCGGCAGCCACTACTACCGCTACGTGTTCATCGGCCCGAGCTACGCCCGCCTCGCGCAGCCGAAGGACGGCGGCACGGGCGACGGCTACGTGATCCCCGGTCCCTACGATCCCACCTGGTTCGCCAACGTGACGGCGACCTGGTCGTTCTGATCCCACCGGCGGGGGGGCCCCCCCCCCCCGGGCCCCCCCCCCCCTACCCCAAGGGGGCCCCCCCCGACCGGGGGGGGGG
>CAZIXL010000553.1:0-2863 GCA_964542885.1 uncultured bacterium | reverse complement strand
GTCGGGAGCCGCGCCGCCCGCGGCGAGCCGCGCGTAGGCGCGCAACAGGCCGGGCCCGTTCTTGCGCGCGGCGATGCCGCCCAGGTAGAGGACGAACGGCCGCTCGAGGCCGAGCCGCCGGCACAGGGCCCCGGCCGCGCTGGCCGCCTCGGGCGCGAAGCGCGGGTGCAGGCCCAGGTGCGCGACGCGCACGCGGTCGGGGTCGCAGCCCCAGAGCCGCACCAGGTCCTGGCGCGTGACCTCGGAGTCGGCGACCAGCGCCGCCGCGCGCACGGTCGAGAAACGCTCGCGCGCGCGCGCGAGGCGGAACGGGACCGAGCGCCCGCGCGTGTAGAGCGAGGCGTGGACCTCGAGGATCAGGTCGTGCACGGTGAGCACGAGGCCGCGCGAGGCGCCGAACGGCGCGTCGGTGTGCGACGGGAAGTGGAAGACGTCGTGGCCCGAGCGCCGCACCACCGCGGGCACGGTGACGAGCGACGTCAGGCGGTCGCGTTTCGGCAGCGGCAACCGCGGGTAGGCGCGCACCGCCACGCCGTCCGGCACGTGCTCCGGGGGCAGCGGCAGCTCGGGTTGGTGCCAGATCGTGAGCGCGACGTCGGCGCGCCGCGCCAGCGCGCGCACGAGCTCGACCGCGTACACGCCGATCCCGCGGCCCTGGTGCTCGCGGAAGCCGGGCTGCAGCGCGCGCCCGTCGACCGCGACCTTGAGCGGCGGACCGCTCACGAGGTCGCGCCCCCGGACGGCAGGCGCCGCGCGGCGATCATGAAGTACCAGCCGAGCCAGCCGGCGAGCGGCGTCCCGTCGACGAGCGACGCGACGCGCGCGAGCGCGGGCGGCGTGCGCGGTGGGTAGACGCCGGCGGAGCGCACGCGCGGCGTCGTGCAACCGAGCGATTCGAGCGCGCGCACGTAGCGCTCGGGGCCGTGGGCGGATTCGTGGACGCCGGGCAGGAACCACTCGGTGCGCCGCATGCGCGGGTACTCGCGCACGCGGTAGAGCGAGAACTTGCGGGGCACGACGTCGGCGTAGAACGTGCCGCCGGGCCTGAGGATCCGCACCATCTCGGCGAGCACGGCTTCGGGTTCGGGAAAGTGCTCGAGCAGGCCGCCCGACAGCACCAGGTCGAAGCTGCCCGAGGGGAACGGCAGCGCCAGCGCGTCGCCGCGCACGCGCTCCATGCGTACGCCGGCGATGGCCGCGGTGCGGCGCACCACGCCGAGCGCGTTGGGGGCCGGGTCGAGCGCCACCAGCTCGAGCGGCGCCGCGCGGCCCATGCGCGCCAGCAGCCGCGCCGAGCCGCAGCCCACCTCGACCGCGCGTCCCACGCGCGGCAGGTCGGCGCCCAGGAACTCGAGTTTCAGCCGGTCGATGTGGTTGGGCAGCGTCGCCGCGTCGAAGGAGTCCTCGACGTCGCGATGGCCGACCCAGTCGCGGTCCCACGCGTCCCACGATCCCCCGGCCTGGTCCTCGCTCACGCCTGCCCTCCTCCCGCGCCGCGCGACACGAGCGCCCGCACGTCGTCGGCGCGCACCACGCCGGCCGCCAGCACGAGCCCGGCGTAACCGGCGATCGCGCTCGCGAGCACGACCGGCATGGGCCAGGCGAGGCCCCGCAGCCCCACCAGCAGCACCGCGAACGCGGCATTCGCGGCGAGCACCCTCGCGAGCGCCGGCCACGATAGCACCCAGCCCAGCTCGTGGCGCAGCCGCACCGCGAACATCGCCAGCCCCGCCAGCTCGGTCACCAGCGTCGCCAGCGCCGCGCCCGCCGCGTCGTAGCGCGGAATGAGGACCAGGTTGAGCCCGATGTTGACCAGCGCGTTCACGCTCGAGATGACCAGCACGTCGCGCTGCAGCCCCGTCGCCGCGAACGCGTGGCCGAACAGGTTGGTCGTGAACAGCACCGGCGCGGTGCACGCGAGCAGCACGAGCGCCGGCGCGCCGTCGCGGAAGCCCGCCCCGTAGAACAGCTCGAGCCCGGGGCCCGCGAACGCCGCGGCGCCGAGTGCCAGCGGCAGGCTGGCCGCGAGCGACAGAGCGAGCGCGCGCCGCATCACCTCGCGCGCGCGCGCGTCGGCCAGCGTTCCCGCTTCGGCCACGACCGGGAAAATGGCGGTGACGAGCGCCTGCGAGAGCAGCAGCGAGGCGAACAGCAGGTTCGCGCACGCGCCGTAGATGCCGGTCGAGCGCTCGCCACGCATGAGGGACAACATCACCGTGTCGAGCCGGAAGTAGACCGTGACCACCACCGCCGTGAACAGGAAGGGCGCGCCCCCGCGCACGAGTTCGCCCCAGCGCGCGCGCGCGCCCGCCAGCAGCGCGGCCGGCGCCGCGCCGCGCGCGAACGCCATCACGGGCACCAGCGCGAGCAGCGCCGCGGCCGCCTGCGCGCCGGTCACGGGCACGATGCCGCCCCCCAGCGCGAGCGCCGCGAGCGTCGCCGCCAGGAACAGCAGGCGCGAGACGACCGTGCCGGCGGCTTCGCGGTCCATCCGCCGCGCCGCGCGCAGCACCGCGAACCAGGAGCCCGACACGCTGGTCGCCGCCGCCGTGACGCCCGCGAGCACGACGAGCAGCGGGACGGGCGCGGCGTAGCGCAGGACCAGTGCCACGGCACCGGCGACCGCCACGAGCAGCAGGCTGGTCGCGAGCTTCAGCGAGAGCGAAGCGCCCAGCAGCCCGGCGCGGTCTTCGGGCGCGCGCGCCGCGAGGCGTGTCACGTGCAGGTCGGTGCCCAGGTCGGCGAGCGGCGAGAGCAGCGCCACCAGCGCCGTCGCGAGCGTGTAGCGGCCGAAGTCCTCGATCGACACCGCGCGCGCGATCACCACCAGCGCCACGAACGCGGCCGCCTTGGACGCGAGCTG
>CAZIXL010000552.1:0-2866 GCA_964542885.1 uncultured bacterium | reverse complement strand
GCTCGGTGGGCGCGGTGTACGACCCGCAGCGCCGGTGGTTCTCGGAAGTGCTGCGTCTGTTCGACGGCGCTCCGTACTACGAGGTGTACTCGACGGCGGGCAACGTTCCGGCCGACACGGCGGATGCGACCCCGACGTTCAGCGCGACGGTCCCCGCCACGCTGGTCGACAACATCCGCAACGCCGCGGGCAACACGAACCACTACGTGCGTCTCGTGTTCCGCGTGAAGACCAACCGCGGTTCGGCTGACGATGACAACATCGGCAGCTTCACCTCGTTCGGTCGCGGCGCCGCGATCGTCGACAACGTCACGATCAACGGCAACAACATCGGCGACTTCGAAGGTGCCGAGCAGAGCGGCCAGAACTCGATCGACAACCGGATCGGCGTCAGCCCGCTCAACAACTGGAAGTCGACCGGCAAGCCACCCTCGGTCTACGCCCACCTGGGCAACCTCGAGGCCGGCATCAACTACGCCGAGCTCTGCGGCGCGTGGGATTCCCCGGCTCGTTTCTGCGACATCCGCGGCAACGTGCTCATGATGGGTAACTACGACGTCTTCGAAGCGATGCTGGACCCGCGCTACACGGTCTACCGCGAGGGTTTCCCGGGCGCCTGGTCGCCGACGATCAACACGACCGTGCCGCGCGACGGCAGCAACGCCGCGAACCCGATCGGCCTCACCGAGTCGATCGTGGACGCGACGGACGGCTTTCACCTCCTGTTCGACATCTACGCTGGCCAGCTCAACCTGCCGTTCAGCGGCGTGGGCTACTGGCCCAAGTGGATGGTCTACCCGGTGGCCCAGGCGAACAACGGCGCGACCGTGTGGTCGGACCCGCTGTCGGGCAGCTTCCTGGTCTACAACCCGGACCCGCAGTGCTACGGGGACTGGTACAACCTGGACCTCGACATCGGGCGCCCGACGCTCGCCAATGCGTACAACCAGCCGGACTCGATCCGCATCTGGCTCGGCATCTACCAGGCGTGCTTCCGCTTCGGCGTGACGCTCGGCTGCAACGGCAACGGTGGCGTGTACTTCGACAACGTGTCGGGTGCGTTCGTCGACAATCCCGCGCTGCAGGCGAGCGGCGCGAGCGCGATCAACCCCGGGGCGCTCAGCGCCGCGATCTGGGAGTTCCCGGCCGACGTGTTCCCGGCGAACGAGACGCCGCTGCTCTCGCTCGCGAACTTCGACACCACCACGGCGCTCATCAAGGGCCCGCGCAACATGGCGCAGAACACGGGCGACCAGCTGCGCTTCGACATCCAGCCGGACTCGGTCGTCATCGTTGGCAACAACGTGACCGGTTCGACGGACACGACGCTCGGCAACTCCACCCGCCTGGACATGGTGTTCCGCATCCTGCCCGGCCCGGGTAACTACGCGAGCGCTGGCGCCCGCACGTTCCCGCCGAACGCCGGCATGGCGCTTCTCGACCTGCCGACCAACCAGGCCAACACGGTCAGCCCCGGCGACGGCTCGTTCTGGGGCGAGTACATCGCCAACCCCGGCCAGTTCGCCGGCGGCGACCACCACGGTGGCACGTACTGGGACTACCTGACCTGGAACTCGGCGCGTTGCGACACGGCCGAAGTCAACGTGTTCCCGGTCTCCGGCAAGGTCGGAACGGGTGTCGTCGTCGGCCAGTACGCGAACATCCTCCACGAGGCTGATCCGCACTTCGCGACGCTCGGCATCAACAAGTTCCGCTGCTTCATGGTGGACACGGCCGGCACCGCTTCGAACACGAACGTCGTGTGCGACGGTACGATCCCGGCGTGGCTCACGACCGTTCCGCAGTCCCGTACGGGCTGGGACGGCTCGGCGACCACGAAGGAGTTCACCAAGATCATTCCGGACGGTCTGCTGACGCCCGGCGCGCACGTGCAGTACTTCTTCCGCAAGTCGGCCATGGCGGACGCGAACGCGTACACGCTCATGCCCGACACGCTGTCGACCTCCGGCGCTGGCGAGGGTCCGACCGCGGACGCTCACCGCTGGCAGCAGTTCGGCGTTCTTCCGGATCGTTGGAAGGACCCGGCGTTCGGCGGTGACGGTATGGCCTGCATGCTGTACGTGGACTGGAACGACCGTCGTGGCAACGAGAAGGTGTTCGTCTCCGTGATGGACTCCCTCGGTGGCACGGCACCCGGCAAGTTCGGCGCGCACAACGGCTGGCATGCCCCCGCGGTCCCGGGCATCCTCACCAGCGAGCTCGCCAACTACCCGGTCTACGGCAAGAACCAGCAGCCTGGCACGACGTGGGACATGTACGGCGTCAAGGCTTCCGAGTCCGGTGCCACCGGTGGTGTCTCGCTGGGTGGCCGCCTCGCGAACCGTGCGTCGATGGGCTATGCGGCGAACCAGTACGCCCGCACGGCTCCCACGCCCGAAATGCTGCGTCGGTTCTACCGCATGATCACGCTGCTCACCGGCGACCTGAACTCGGGCATCACCGGCCCGTTCTTCAACAAGTCGCAGGACGACATCGCGATCCTGAACGACTTCCTCACGGGCAACTCCGCCAACAGCACGCAGCAGCCGCGTGGCCTGTTCATCGGCGGTGACGGCTTCGTGCAGGACGAGGACCTGCTCAACGGGCAGAACGCCTCGCACGGTCTGTTCGTGTCGACGAAGCTCGGCCTCACGCTCCGCAACGGGTCGTACCAGTCGGTGTCGAACAACACCAACGACTGCGCCGACCTGCTCACGACGCCGGGCGTCATCACGACGAACGGCGACATCTACGGCGTTGGCAACAGCTGCGCGTTCTCGAACGATCTCTTCCAGCGCAACCCGGCCGTGACCGAGGCGGTGGATGCGACGTACTACGAGAACGTGGGCGTCAACGGTCCGTACGT
>CAZIXL010000551.1:0-2875 GCA_964542885.1 uncultured bacterium | reverse complement strand
TTCGCGCGGCGCGGCGACGCCGCCCGGGCGCGCGAGCTGCTCGAGGAGGTCGGGCGCATCGCCGAGCCCGGCGGCACGCCGCTCGGGCTCATGGCCTCGGCCAAGGCCGCGCTCGCGCTGGCCGCGATGGCGGACCGCGAGGGACTGTTCGGCGAGCCCGAGGCCGCGCGGCAGTACCGGCGCGCCGTCGAGCTGGGCCGCGCGTGCCGGCTGCCCGAGGGCGCGCTGGCCGCGGCGCAGGCGGCGATCGGCCTCGGCGAGCAGGCGATGGGCGCCGGCCGCCACGCCGAGAGCCTCGAGCACTACCGCGACGCGCTCGAGCTGGCGCCGATGTGCGACGCGCGCGCCGTGGAGCGCTTCGTCGTGCTCGCCGAGCTGCGCGTGGGCCAGGCGTCCGCCGAGACGGGGGACCGCGAGTCGGCGGCCACGATGCTCGCCGCCGCGTTCGACCACGGGCGCGCGCACGACGAGACGTGGGTGCGCGAGCTGGCGGCGCAGGCCGGCTGCTCGCTGCATCGCGTGCTCGTCGGGCTCGAGCGCCGCGACGAGGCGGCGAAGCTCGCCGCCGACGCCGAGGCGCTGGCCGCCGCCATCGACACGCCGACCGGGCACGCGCTCGCGGCCGCGGCGGCGTACGCGCGCGCGTTCGGGCGCCTGCAGTCCGGCGACGAGCCGGGCGCGCGCGGCGAACTGGACGCGGTGGCCGACGCCGCGTTCGCGAGCGGGACCGAGGTGGGGGAGCGGATCGGGCTCGACGCGCTGCTGCTCGCGGGACACCTCGACCGGCGCGCCGGCAGCGTCGAGCGCGCGCAGGGGTTGTTCCGGCGTGCGGCCGACCGCCTGCGGGAGCGCCGCGGCCCCGAGGTGGACGCCATGGCGGCGATGGCGCTCGTCAACGCCGGTCACTGCCTGCTCGCACTCGAGCGGCACTTCGAGGCCGGCGGCTTCTACGAGCGCGCGCTCGCGCGCGGCCGGGCGAGCGGCGTCGGCTCGGGCCGCGCCGCAGCGGCGAACGCGGCGCTCAACCTGGCCGCGCTCTGCGACGAGTCCGACACCGACAAGCGCCGCGAGCTGTACGGCCTCGCCGCGGGCCTCGGAAAATCCAGTGGCACGCCGCTCGGCCGCGAGTGCGTGACCGCGGCCGAGCGCGGCCTGCTCGCGTTGGAGCGCGGCGGAGCGGACGGCGACGAGGACTGAGGCCGCGGCCCGCTTCCCACCTGCGCGCTTCTCCCTTAAGGTGCGGCGTTCGACACGACGTCACCCCGTTCCCGGGAGCCGAATCGCGCCATGCTGACCGCCGCCGAGCTGCACAAGCGCCTCGACCAGACCCGCGAGAGCCTCGCGGGGCTGCGGAGGTACCTTTGACATCGAGGGCTCCGCGAAGGAAGTGAGCGAGCTCGAGGCCCGCATGGCCGAGCCGGGCTTCTGGGACCGCCCCGACGAGGCGCAGAAGACGGTCGCGCGCATGAAGTCGGCCCGCCGCCGGATCGACGACTTCGGCTCGCGCCAGTCGGTGCAGGAGAACCTGAGCGAGCTGCTCGAGCTGGCCGAGGCCGAGGGCGACCCCTCGATGCTGGCCGAGATCGAGGCCGAGCTGGGCGCGCTCGAGGTGGCCGTGCGCGACCTCGAGACCCGCAGCCTGCTTTCGGGCCCGCACGACCAGCTCGGCGCGCTCGTGAACATCCACCCGGGCGCGGGCGGCACCGAGTCGCAGGACTGGGCCGAGATGCTCATGCGCATGTACCAGCGCTGGGCCGAGCGGCGCGGCTACAAGGTGGCGGTGCTCGACTACCAGGCGGGCGAGGAGGCGGGCATCAAGGACGCCACGCTCGAGATCGACGGCGACTTCGCCTACGGCTACCTCAAGGCCGAGTCCGGCGTGCACCGGCTGGTGCGCATCTCGCCCTACGACGCGAACGCGCGGCGGCACACCTCGTTCTCGAGCGTCTCGGTCATGCCGATGATCGACGAGACCATCAAGGTCGAGATTGCCCCGGGCGACCTGCGCATCGACACCATGCGCGCCGGCGGCGCGGGCGGGCAGCACGTGAACAAGACCGAGTCGGCGGTGCGCATCACGCACCTGCCCTCCGGCATCGTCGTGCAGTCGCAGGCCGAGCGCAGCCAGCACCGCAACAAGGACGCGGCCATGAAGATCCTCATGTCGCGCCTGTTCGTGCTCAAGGAGCAGGAGGCGCGCGCGAAGTCCGAGGCGCTCGCCGGCCCCAAGAAGGACATCGACTTCGGGAGCCAGATCCGCTCGTACGTCCTGCAGCCCTACACGATGGCGAACGACCATCGCACCGAGACCAAGATCGGCGACGTGCACGGCGTGCTGGACGGCGGCATCGACCCGTTCATCGACGCGTGGCTCAAATCGCAGCAGCCGACGAAGGAGAACGCATGATCCCCGGGCACATCTTCCGCGAGTACGACATTCGCGGCCTGCACGCGACCGAGCTGACCGACGAGGTCGCCGAGGCCGTCGGGCGCGCGTTCGCGACGATCCTGCGGCGGGAGGGCGGTTCGCGCGCGGCGCTCGGCCGCGACGTGCGCCCGAGCAGCGTGCGCCTGGCCGCCGCCGCCGAGCGGGGCATGATCGCGGCCGGCCTCAAGGTGGAGCGCGTGGGCACGGTGCCGACGCCCGCGCTCTACTACGCGGTGGCCGCGCGCGGCCTGGACGGCGGCATGCAGATCACGGGCAGCCACAACCCGCCCGAGTTCAACGGCTTCAAGATGGCCAAGAAGAAGCTGCCGCTCTACGGCGCCGAGATCCAGGCCATGAAGGCGATGATCGAGAAGGACGACCTCGAGAAGGGTGCCGGCACGTGGACCGACCACCCGATCCTCGACGACTACCGCGCCACGCTGATCG
>CAZIXL010000550.1:0-2877 GCA_964542885.1 uncultured bacterium | reverse complement strand
CGCAGTACATCTCGGCGCTCACGTGGCGCGGCATGTTCAACTACGAGTACGGCGCCGTGAACCTGATCCTCAAGCAGTGGCTGCACCTGCCCGCCATTCCGTGGCTCTCGGATCCGTTCTGGGCCTTCGTGGCGCCCATCCTGACGAACGTCTGGCTCGGTTTCCCGTTCATGATGGTCGTCGCGCTCGGCGGCCTCACGGCGATCCCGCACGAGCTGTACGAGGCGGCCGACCTCGACGGCGCGAACGGCTGGCACAAGTTCGCGAACATCACCCTGCCCTCGCTCCTGCCCGTGCTGGTGCCGGCCGTGCTGCTGGGCACCATCTGGACGTTCAACAACATGCTCATCGTGTGGCTGGTCTCGAACGGTGGGCAGCCGGCCGACTCGACGCACATCCTGGTGACCTACATCTACAAGGTGGCCTTCACCTACTCGCGGTATTCGTATGCCGCGGCGTTCTCGGTGATCGTGTTCCTGATCCTGCTCGGATTCGTGGTCTACGTGATGCGGCGCACGACGCCGCGGGAGCAGGCCGCGTGAAGGCCCGGCACGAGGCCTGGACCGCCGGGCGCGTGCTCGCGCACGCGTTCCTGGTGCTGTTCACGCTCGCGACGGTCTACCCCATCCTGCAGATCGTCACGATCTCGCTGCGACCCTCGGACCAGCTCTATTCGACGTCGCTGGCGCTGGTGCCGCCGGGGGCCACGCTGCGCGCCTACCGGGTCATGTTGTTCGAGAAGCCGTTCCTGCTGTGGCTGCGCAACTCCTTCGTCGTCTCGGCCGCGGTCACGCTGCTGGGCGTGACGCTCGCCTCGACCGCGGCCTACGCGTTCTCGCGGTTCCGCTTCGCCGGCCGGCAGCAGGGCCTTTACCTGTTCCTCATGACGCAGATGTTCCCGGCGACCATGACCATGCTGCCGCTCTACATCCTGCTCAAGAGCCTGCACCTGCTCGACACGTTCGCGGGGCTGGTCGTCGCGTACACGGCCACCGCGCTGCCCTTCTGCGTGTGGACCATGCGCGGCTACTACGACACGATCCCGGTCGAACTGGAGCAGGCCGCGATGATCGACGGCTGCACGCCCTGGCAGGCGTTCATGCGCGTCACCCTGCCCCTGGCCGCGCCGGCCCTGGCGATCACGGCGCTGTTCTCGTTCATGGCCGCGTGGTCGGAGTTCCTGGTCGCCCGCATCGTGATCTCGCAGCAGTCGCTGTACACGCTGCCACTGGGACTCGAGAGCCTCGCCGGGCAGTTCCAGACGGAGTGGGCGAACTATGCGGCCGGCAGCCTGCTCGTGTGCGTGCCCGTGATGGTGCTCTTCGTGGTGCTGAACCGCTGGATCGTCAGCGGGCTGTCGCTCGGCGGCGTCAAGGGCTGAGCCGGCTCCGGCGGGCATGCGAAAGCGGGCGGCCCCGGGTGGGACCGCCCGCTTCGTTCGTCGCGGGGACTAGCGGAACAGCGACTTCAGCCGGCCCCAGGTGGTGTCGTGCGTCGGGGTGGCGAAGCCACCGACCAGGCAGCGCATGCGGCCCGTCGCCTGGTTGAACTGGAACAGCACCGGCTCGTTCACCATCGTCGTGGTGTACGACGCGTTGTTGCTGTTCGTGCCGTAGCCGTCGGCGCCGACGTTGATGCTCCAGTCGCCGGTCTTGCGGAACTTGACGTCGTAGGTGCCGGGGGCCGCGATCGGGATCTCGACCTCCCAGACGTCGCCGTTCAGCGTGGCGGCCACACCGGACGCCCAGCCGCCCGTCTCGGGCGCGGCGCCGATGACCTCGAACGTCATGCCCGGGGCGACCGCGTGGTCGTTGTAGGCGATGTCCGTCGCGGGGAGCCAGCCGTCGGCGTAGACGTTCGTGTCGAACGTCCAGTGGACGATGTCGCCGGGGCCGCTGATGAACACCGGCTGGTTGCTGTTCGGATAGCTCTCCGACCAGTCGCCAACCGCGATCTTGCCCTCGTAGTAGCCGGCCGCCATCGGCGACGCCACGTCGGCGCTCCAGACGCCGCCCGAGAGGGTCAGCAGGTTTCCGGCGTCGGCGCTCCAGCCGGCATCGTAGTAGCCGCCCCGGGCGTAGAACGGGCCGGGGCCGGAAGCGTACGCGACGCTCGCGGTCGCGAGCGCCAGGAAGAGCATCGAGGTAACGAACTTCTTCATGGGGTGGGCCTCCTGTCGAGCGGGCTGCATTCGAATCGAGGCGACCGGGGGTCGGCCGCCCCGAAAAACCCGCAGAGAGTCTAGCACCCATATTCCGCCGCATGCACGCCCGAAGTGGGTGTCGCGAGAGGGGTTGGGTCCCCCCCGCCGCGAGGTCCGGATCGCCGGTCCGGGGAGGCCCGGCCCGGTGCGACCCGCCGAAACGCGCCGGGCGCCCGGCCGGAACCGGGCGCCCGCGCGAGCGATGGGGCGTCGCTCAGTTGGTGAGGATCATGCGGCGGGCCGCCCGCTGGCCGCCCAGCGAGAGTTCGTACAGGTAGACGCCGCTGCTCAGGCGGACACCGCCGTCGCCGCGCCCGTCCCAGGCGATCGTGTGCAGCCCGGCGCCCAGCGCGCGGTCGACGACCGTCGCGACCCGGCGGCCGCTGATGTCGTAGACGCGCAGGCTGACGTGGCCCGCCCGGTGCAGCTCGAACGCGAAGCGCGCGCCGTGCACGACCGGGTTCGGCATGACCGGCCGCAGCGTGGCGAACGGGGCGTCCGGACGGCCGACCGGGGTCTCCGGCACGCCTGTCACGTCGGTGCAGTAGTCCCAGCGCGTGCCGAGGTTCACCTGCGGCGTGCCCGTCGAATAGTGCACGTCGTCGAGGGTGAGGCGGCGGTTGCCGAGGCCCATGCACTCGAACGTGCCGTTCAGCCAGTACTTGTAGTCGACC
>CAZIXL010000549.1:0-2880 GCA_964542885.1 uncultured bacterium | reverse complement strand
AGGCGGCCGCCGCGCACGAGCGGGACCATGAAGCGCACCGGGCGGGCGAGCGCCGGCGCCATGCGCGAGACCACGGTGCGCTCGGCCAGCGCGTCGCGCACGAGCGCGAAGTGGCCGTGCTCCAGGTAGCGCAGGCCGCCGTGCAGCATGTGGCTCGAACCGCTGCTCGCGCCGCTCGCGAGGTCGTCGCGCTCGACCACGGCCACGCTCCAGCCGGCGCGCGCGGCGAGCCGCGCCACCGCGAGCCCGGTGACCCCGCCGCCCAGCACGACCAGGTCGAGCGTCACTCGTCCCCGGCCTCGGAAGCGCCGAGGGCTTCGTCGAGCATGCGCTCGAGGTCCCCGAACTTCGCGCGGTAGTCCACCTGCGAGCGCGCGATGACCTCGCGCGCCATCTCGGCGCCGTAGACGCCGGCCAGTTCCACGCGCGCGCCCGTGGTTCCGGGCATGTCCTTGTACGTGAGGAAGTAGTGCTGGATGCGGTCCACGAGCACCGGCGGGCAGTGCTCGATCTCGGTCCAGCCCTCGTACGTCGGGTCGCTCTCGAGCACCGCGATGATCTTGTCGTCGACCTCGGCGCCGTCGAACATGCGCAGCCCGCCGATCGGGCGCGCGCGCACCATGATGCCGCCGTGGTTGATCGCGCGCTCGGTGAGCACGCACACGTCCAGCGGGTCGCCGTCGCCCTTGATGTCCTTGCGGCCCGAGTCGCGCGTGGCCAGCGCCGCGACCGCGTCGCCGCAGAGCGTGCGCGGGATGAAGCCGTAGGGTTCGGGCGACAGGCTCGAGTAGCGCTGCGGCCGGTCCAGCTTGAGGATGCCGCTGCGCTTGTCGATCTCGTACTTGACCGTGTCGGCCGGCACCAGCTCGACGTAGACCGTGACCACGCCCGGGGCCTGCGGGCCGATCGAGAGCCCGTGCCACGGGTGGGACTGGAAGAGCAGCGACAGCAGGCGGGCGGGGTCGTCGGCGTGCGGCGTCATGGCGTTCTCTTTCCCTTGCGGGCCGGCGCGGCGACGGGCGGGCCCGCCGCCGGCGGCTTCGCGGTCACGTATCTTTCGAGCCAGTCCAGGTGGAATCGCATCGCGGCGAGCTGGTGGCGGGGATCGAACGGCAGGTGCGGCTCGTTGGGCAGCAGCAGGAAGTCGGTGGGCACGCCGCGCCGCACGAGCGCCTGCCACAGCGCGAGCGCCTGGTCGGGCGGCACGCGCGTGTCGGCCGCGCCGTGCACGAACGCCGTCGGGGTGCGGATGCGGCCCGCGTGGTAGAGCGGCGAGCGATCGGTGTACGCGGCCGGGTCCTCCCACGGCCAGGCGCCCAGGTACCAGCGCGACAGCTCCGGCACGTCGCTCGCCGCCATCGCGCCCAGGTCCGTCATGCCCGCGCCGACGATCGCCGCCTTGAAGCGGTCCGTCTGCGTGACGAGCGTGGCGGCGAGGTAGCCGCCGTAGGACCAGCCGCACACCGCGAGCCGGCTGCTGTCGGCGAGGCCCGTGCGCACCAGTTCGTCCACGCCCGAGAGCACGTCGCGCGCGTCCGCGCCGCCCCAGTCGCCGGCGAGCGCGGCGCGGAAGTCGGCCCCGTAGCCGGCGCTGCCGCGCGGGTTGGGCAGCAGAACCGCCCAGCCGTGCTGCGCGAGCAGCGCGTACGGGTAGACCGGGTTCGCCGCGGTGAAGCCCGCGACGTGCGTCCACGCGGGCCCGCCGTGCAGCACGACCAGCAGCGGCGGCGGCGTGCCCGCGACCGGTGCGACCGGCGGGATCAGCAGGCCCTCGACCTGCCGGCCGTCGGGAGCCGACCACGACACCGGGCGCTTGGGGATCTCCTGGTACTGCGCGGCCTCGGGGTTCACGTCGGTGAGCGGGTGCGGCGCACCTGCCGCCAGCGGCCACACCCAGACGTCGGCGGGCTGCGTGGACTCCTCGTGGACCCACGCCAGCACGCGCCCGTGCCCCCCGAGGTTCGGCTCCGCATCGACGCCGGTCGACTTCATCACGACCTCGGGCGGCCGCGCGTCCTCGAACGCGCGGTAGATCCGCCGGTCGGTGCGCGAGGTGGCGACGAACAGCAGCCGGGCGGACCCGTTGTCGAGCGGGTCCCCGAGCGGCGCCTCGGCCTGCTCGTCGAAGTCCGGCGTCAGGTCGGAGGGCGCGCCGCCGGCGGCGTTGATCAGGAACACGTGGCGGTTGGCCCAGTACTCGGGATGGCCGTCCGGGTGGCCGAGGAACGCGACCCAGCGGCCGTCGGGCGAGAACGCCGGGCCCTGCTCCTCGCCCGGGCGCCGCACGAACGGCGCCGCGTCGCCGCCCTGGACCGGCACCATCCACAGGTCGGCGTCGTTCGCCGCGCCGGGTGCGGGCGAGGGCTGCGCCGCGAACACGATGCGCGTGCCGTCGGGGGCGATCGAGAACGACGTCACGTGCAACGCGCCGCGCGTGAGCCGCCTCGCCCTGCCGCTCGCCACTTCGACGACCCAGAGCCGGTTCCACGGCACGCGCGCCGCCGGCGAGGCGGCGCCGGCCGCCGCGCGGATCGCGGCCGACGTGTCGGCTTCCGACTCGGGCGAGAGGAACGCGAGGAAGCGCCCGTCGGCACTCCATTGCGGCGCGAACGCGCCCGCCGGCAGGTCGGTAAGCGGCGCCGCGTCGCCGCCGTCCACGGGCAGCAGCCAGAGCTGGCCGACGCCCGGCGGCGCGGCCGCGGCGCCCGGCCGCGCGCGGTCCGAGACGAACGCGAGGCGCGTCCCGTCGGGCGACCAGCGCGGCGAATCGTCGTGCTGCGCGCCCTGCGTGAGGCGGCGCAGGGTGCCGTCGACCGGCGAACAGCGCGCCGCGGTGCGATCGCCGGTGCGGTCGATCGGCGCCCGCCCCAGGTTCGAGAA
>CAZIXL010000548.1:0-2880 GCA_964542885.1 uncultured bacterium | reverse complement strand
CCGCCCTGGATGCCGAGCGGGGTGTACACGGCCGCCAGCGTGATGGTCATGGCGATGATCGGCCCGACCAGCTCGCGCGCCGCGCGCAGCGCCGCCTCCATCGGCGGCAGCCCCTCGTGCACGTGGCGCTCGATGTTCTCGACCACCACGATGGCGTCGTCGACCACCAGTCCGACCGAGAGCACGATCGCCAGCAGCGTGAGCAGGTTGATCGTGAACCCGGCGACCGCCATGAGGAACACGGCGCCGATCAGCGACACCGGGATCGCGATGACCGGGATGATCAGCCCGCGCACCGAGCCGAGGAACAGGAAGATCACCAGCACGACGATGAGGAGCGTCTCGGTGAGGGTCTTGAGCACCTCGCGGATCGAGTCCTCGATGTACGCCGTCGAGTCGTACGGGATGTTCGCCGTCATGCCGACCGGCAGCTGGCCCTTCAGCTCGTCGACCGCCTTCCGCACCTCGCGGATGACCGTCAGCGTGTTCGCGGTGGGCAGCACCCAGATGCCCATGAACGTGGCCTTCTGGCCGTTGAAGCGCACGTCCGTGTCGTAGTTCTCGGCGCCGAGCACGACGTCGGCGACGTCGCCGAGCCGCACGATGTCGTCGCCTTCCTGCTTCACGATGAGCTGGCGGAACTCGTCGGGCGTCTTGAGGTCGGTGTTCGCGACCAGGTTCACCGACGTCATCGTGCCCTTCGTGCGTCCGAGGGCCGACAGGTAGTTGTTGCGCGACAGCGCCGTCCACACGTCCGAGGGCGCCAGCCCGAGCGCGGCCAGCCGCTCCGGCCGCAGCCAGATGCGCATCGCGAACGTGCCGCCGCCCAGGATGTCGGCGCGCTGCACGCCGCTGATCGCGCTGAGGCGCGGCTGCACGACGCGCGTGAGGTAGTCCGTGATCTGGTTCTGGTCCAGGTCGGTCGACGCGAAGCCCAGGTACATGGCCGCGAACCGCGAGTCGGCGGTCTGCACCTCGATCACCGGCGCCTGCGCCTCGGGCGGCAGGTCGTTGCGGACCTGGGCGACCTTGGCCTGGATCTGCGTGAGGGCCGCGTTCGTGTCGTAGTTGAGCTTCAGGTGGACGGTGATCGAGCTCACGCCCTGCGAGCTCGAGGACTCCATGTAGTCGATGCCCTCGGCGCTGGCGATGACGCGCTCGAGCGGCGACGTGATGAAGCCGCGCACGAGGTCCGCGTTGGCCCCGATGTACGCCGTGGTGACGTTGATGACCGCGATGTCGGTGCGCGGGAACTGGCGCACGCTCAGCGCGCGGATCGACTGGATGCCGGCGATCAGGATGACCAGGTTGACGACGATCGCGAGGACCGGCCGCTTGATGAACAGATCGGTGAACTTCATCTAGCTGTCCTGCGGACGCGGCGCGGGGCTCGCGGGAACGGTCATGGTGCTGTCCACGGTGACCGCGGCGCCGGGGCGGAGCTTGAACGCGCCCGAGCTCACCACCTGCTGCCCGGCCTTGAGGCCCGAGAGCACGGCGACGAGGTCGCCGCGCGAGCCGCCCAGCTGGACGAACTGCTGGTTCACGCCGCGGTAGCTCTTGCCGTCGGGGCCCTTCACGTCCTCGACCACGAACACCGAGTTGCCGTACGGGGCGTAGACGATCGAGCTGGCGGGCACCGCGATCACGTTCGAGCGCGTGCCCAGGTCGACGACGACCGACACGTACATGCCCGGCGCGAACCGGCGGTGGGCGTTGGGGAACGTCGCCTGCACGAGGATGTTTCGCGTGGCCGGGTCGGCGATCGGGTTCACGGCGGTGATGCGCCCGGTGCCGATCGCACGCTTGCCGCTGTCGGCGGCCGCGGTCACGACGAGTCCCTTGCGCAACTCGGCCACCCGCTGCTGGGGCACCGAGAAGTTCACGTACACCGGGTCCATCGACTGCAGCGGCACGATGGGCTCACCGCTGCTCACGTACTGCCCGAGGTTCACCTGGCGGATGCCGGTGACGCCCGAGAACGGCGCGCGGATCACCTTGCGGTCGATCGTCGCCTGCACCGCGCGCACCGCGGCGTCGGCCTGGCGGTACAGCGCCGCGACCTGGTCGTAGTCCGACTGCGCCACCAGGTGCTGCTCGAGCAGGGTCTTCGAGCGGTCGAGGTTCGTCTTCGCGAGGTCGCGCGCCGCTTCCGCCGACGCGAGCTGGGCCTGCTCCTGGCGCGCGTCGAGGTAGACGAGCGCCTGGCCCGCCGCGACTTCGGCGCCCGACTGGAACGCGATCCGGTCCACGACGCCGGGCAGGTCGGCCGCGAGCGTCACACCCTGGACGGGCGCGACGCTGCCGACCGCCTCCAGCGCGTCGACCCAGGCCTCCGGTTTCGCCGCGTAGGTGGTGACGGCCTCGGGCGGCATCTTGAAGTTCTTGCCCGCGGCGATCGCCTTGGAGATCTGTTGGAACTTCACGAAGGCGATGATGGCGACGAACGCGAGGACCGCCGCCAGCATCTGGAACATGCGCTTGTTCACGAGGGCTCCTGTGGCTGCGCCTGGGGTTGCTGCGGGGATGACGGGGGGTGCCCACCGGCCGGGCCGGCGGCCCCGGCCCGCGCGCCCTGCGACGGGATGGACCGATGCGGTCGCGCGTGGATCGACCCGGGGGGTCGAGCCCGGTTCGATGCGCCCGGGGCGGCCGGGGATTCGGCGCCGGGCGGCCGGCGGGGGCTCGGCAGCCGCCGGCCCGCGTTCGTACCACGGGGACCCCCGGGGAACGCAAGCGGCAACCCTCCCGCCGCGCGGGTTCGGCGGACGAGCGCCGGGCCGCCGCTGCGCTATGCTGCGCGCCCCATGTCCCGACCCGTCGAGCCCGATCCGCCCGTGCCCCCCGCCCTCCGCTTCGTGGACGTGCGCAAGGAGTACG
>CAZIXL010000547.1:0-2883 GCA_964542885.1 uncultured bacterium | reverse complement strand
CCCCGCCGGTGCGTCCACGGGCGCGGGCGCGAAGCTCCCCGCGGCGCGGGTCGTGTCGCCCGTGGCCGGCGCCGGCCGGGGCGCGGGGAACGGCGCGGCCAGGGCAGGGGCCACGGCCGCGACGAGCGCGAGCGGGAGGAGGAAGCGCGGGAGCGGGGGTCGCACGCGGCGAGTCTAGCCGCCGCGCCCCGGGCGCCGCTACGGCTTCGATTCGGCCTCGCCCCGGCCTTCGGCCGCGTGGAACCAGGTCACGTCGGCGGGCGTGCGGCGCGGGCGATCGAGCCGCAGGCCGTGCGGCTCCATGAGCGGGGCCGCCAGCGGCAGCGCCTCGTACTCGGCCCGCGTCACCCACAGGGCGGGGCGCTTCAGCGTCCACGCCACGAAATCGGGCGTGTCGCTGTAGACGAAGGGCTGCGCGGGGCTCGCGGGCGGCAGCGTGGCCAGTGCGGCGCGCTCGGCCTGCAGCCGGAGCCGGGTCTCGTCCGCATCCTGGGCCGCCGTGAAGAGCGTCGGGACCGTGCCGAAGGCGAGCAGCAGCACCAGCACGGCCATCCACGTGCGCGGTCGCTGCGCCCACGAAGGCATCCACTCGACCGACTCGGCCACGCCGCGCGCGGCCATGACCGCGAACACCGGCAGGAACGGCGTCACGTAGCGCTCGTCGAACAACGTCACCGTCATGAGCGCCAGCGGCACGAGCGCGAGCGCCGTGCAGGTGAACGCCAGCGGCCGCGCCTCGGGGCTCTGCACGGCCAGCATCGCGCCGAGCGGCGCGAGCCAGCCCGTCGCCCCCGAGGGCGCCGAGAGCAGGCGCTTGACCGCGTGCGGGAAGAACGCCAGCCACTTGCCGGGTAGCGACGCAAGGGCGTGCGAGAGCGCCCGCGGCCACTCGCGCGGAGGCAGTCCGAAGTCGCGCATCACCGTCAGGCCCGGATGCGTGCCCCAGTAACCGATCAGGAGGTAGCTCGACAGGTTGAAGAGCGGCGAACCGGCGTTGACCCAGCCGTGCCACATCCACGGCAGCAGCGGGGGCACGGCCACCAGCAGGAAGCGGCGCCGCGAGGCGCCCGCGAACACGGCCAGGATCGGCAGCACGAACAGGAACTCCGGGCGCACGAGCAGCCCGGCGCCCATCGCGATACCGGCGCGGGCGGCATGCGGCCGCGTGCGGGCGAGCTGCTCGATCGCCTGCGCGAGCAGCCACGCGCCCAGCACGAGCGCCAGGTCGTGGTGCACGGCGCGCAGCATGAGCGGCGAGAGCGTGAGGAGCAGCGCCGCGGCGGTGCCGGTGGGCGGCGCGTGGCTGCGCTCGCCGAGCCGGTAGAGCGCGAGCGCGCCGAGGATCGCGAACAGCGCCGCGAGCCATCGCACCTGGTCGAGCGTGCCGGGGCCGAACACCGCGACGAGCGGCGCGAGCACGATCGGGACGAGCGGCCCGTGCACCATCACCGGGACGGTGAGCGCGGCGTCGCGCAGCGTCCAGAGCGGCGGATGGATCACCGCCGTGCGAAAGCCGTGGCCCTGCAGCAGCGAGCGGGCCACGACGCCGTACTCCCACGAGTCGTCGAGGGGATCGGGGGCGCCCGCGCGCAGGACCGCCAGGTCGAGGATCCAGAAGAGCGCGAGGAAGACCAGCGTTCCCGTGAACCACGACCGCGAGCGCCGGACGGGAAACGTGCGCATGGTGCGCACGGTGGCACAGCCCGCGCGCGAGGGTCAAAGCGAGGCTTGTGCGCGGAGGATTGCGGAGGCGCGGGGCTTGCAGCGGGTTGGCGGCATGACCCGCACGCAGGCCCCCGCGGCGCCCCCGTTCTGCCCCAACCCGGCCTGCCCATTCCACCGCGGCCCAACGGACTGCTGGCACTGGGTCCGCACCGGCTTCTTCGCCCGCCGCCAGGCGCCCCACCGCATCCAGCGTTTCCAGTGCCGCCACTGCCGGCGCCACTTCAGCGAGCAGACCTTTCGCACCTCCTACTGGCTGCGCCGTCCCGAGTTGCTCGCCGTCACCTTCCACCGCCTGGTCGGCGGCGCCGCCTTCCGCCAGGTCGCCCGCGAGTTCGCCTGCTCACCGCAGACCATCGCCGGCCAGGCTGCCCGGCTCGGCCGCCACTGCCTGCTCTTCCACGAACGGCACCGCCCGCACACGCTGCCCGAAGAGCCGCTCGCCCTGGACACGTTCGTCAGCTTCGAGTTCAGCCAGTACCACCCGACCGGCTTCCACCTGCTCGCCGGCCAGCAGAGCCACTTCTTCCACGGCTTCACCGACTCCGAGTTGCGCCGCAGCGGCCGCATGACCGTGCGCCAGAAGCGCCGCCGCGCCGCGCTCGAAGCCACGCTCGGCCGGCCCGACCCGCGCTCGATCGAACGCGAGGTCGCCGCCCTGCTCGCGATCGTCGTGCCCGAGGGTCCCGGGCGGGCCGTCGAGCTCCACAGCGACGAACACCAGGACTACCCGCGTGCGCTGGCCCGGCTGGCCGGCCGCACGTTCGTCCACCGCACGATCTCTTCGCGCGCGGCACGCACGACGCGCAACTCGCTCTTCCCGGTCAACCTGCTCGACCTGCTGCTGCGCCACAGCGGTGCCAACCACCGGCGCGAGACGATCGCGTTCTCCAAGCGCCGCCAGAGCGCGGCCGAACGCCTGGCGGTGACGCTCGTGTGGCGCAACTACATCAAGTCGTTCTCGGAGCGACGGCGCGACGGCTCACCGGCGATGCGGGCCGGCGTCTGTACCCGCCGGCTGACGGTGCGCGAGGTACTGGCCGAGCGGCTGTTCCCGTCCCGCGTGGCGCTGCCCGAGCGCTGGGCCCGTTACTACTGGCGGGACATCGCGACCCGGCGCATCCCCCGCGGGCGCACCCACCGCCTGCGCTACGCCACCTG
>CAZIXL010000546.1:0-2894 GCA_964542885.1 uncultured bacterium | reverse complement strand
CGATTCTGCTCGGCACGAAGCCGGTCCTGGCGCGCTACACCGCGCCTTTCTGGCCCGCGAAGCGCGCAAGCTGATCCGCGGCAGGCCGCTGGCCGCCGCGCTTGGGCGCCCGAATCGCGCCCTTGCCGCGGCCCCGGCCGATTGTTAACGTGCCTCAACACTTTTCAGGCCGCTCCCTCCCGGCCACCCTCCCGCCGCGCGTGACGGACCGCCGCGGCCGGGCACCGATGGACGCATTCGCCTTCGAGGAACCCCGTGGACATCTGGAAGCGATTCGGCGAGAAGGAAGTCAGTCACTCGATGGCCCACTACCTCCAGGCCGTCGCCTCGCTCAAGGCCGAGAAGGGGCACGCGCGCGTCGTGGACATCGCCGACCAGCTCGGCGTCTCGAAGAGCGGCGTCACCTCGATGCTGCGCTCGCTGCAGTCGCGCGGGCTGGTCACGCACGAGCGCTACGGCGCGGTCGAGCTCACGGCCTCGGGCCAGCGGCTCGCGGTGCGCACCGAGTCCAGCCGCCGCGTGCTCACGATGTTCCTCACCGAGATCCTCGGCGTGCCCGAGGAGGTGGCGAGCGAGGACGCGTGCATGATCGAGCACCTGGTGAGCCCCGAGGTGTCGATCGAGCTGCTGCGCCTCACCACGTTCGTGCGCTCGCAGCACCCGGCGGCCGCGCAGTTCCGCGAGGCGTACAAGGCCAGCCCGCGCTCGTGCGCCGAGCACGCGCCCGGCGCGTGCGACCTGTGCGGGGCCACGTGCCTGCGCGAATCGCTCGTCTCCGAGATCGGCGACGGGAGCGCCAGGAAGTGATCGCGCCGCGCGAGCCCGAGGAGCTCTCGCTCGACCGCCTCGCCCCGGGCGAGCGCGGCCGCATCGCGCGCATCGACGCCGAGCCGTCGATCACGCGCCGCCTGATGGAGCTGGGACTCGTGCCCGGCACCGACGTCGAAATGGTGCGCACCGCGCCGCTCGGCGATCCGCTCGAAGTCGCCGTCCGCGGGCTGCACCTGTCGCTGCGCCGATCGGAGGCCGGCCACATCCATGTCTCGCCCCGCTGAGCCCGCCGCCTCGGCCGGTCCCGTCGCGCTCGCGCCCGCGCCGCGCGCCGCGCACACGCCGGTGCCGCGCCGGATCGCGATCCTCGGCAACCCGAACGCGGGCAAGTCGACGCTGTTCAACGCGCTCACCGGGCTGCGCCAGAAGGTCGGCAACTACCCCGGCGTGACCGTCGAGAAGAAGACCGGTACGTGCGAGCTGCCCTCGGGCGCGCGCGCCGAGGTGATCGACCTGCCGGGCAGCTACAGCCTGCAGCCGGCCTCGCCCGACGAACGCATCGTGCGCGACGTGCTGCTGGGCCTGCAGACCGACACGCCGCCGCCCGACCTGATCGTGTTCGTCGTCGACGCGACGAACCTGGACCGGCACCTGAACCTCGCGCTGCAGGTGATCGAGCTGGGCCGCCCGGTCGTGCTCGCGCTCAACATGATGGACGCCGCGCGCGAGCAGGGCCTGCAGATCGACTTCACGCGGCTCGAGCGCCAGTTCGGCGTGCCCGTGCTGGGCATCGCGGCCGCGAGGGGCGAGGGCCTGGGCCACCTGCGCCGGCTCATGGAGCGCGAGATCGAGCCGTCGGCGCGCCACTTCCGCCAGCGCCCGCCGCACCTCCAGCGCGTGCTCGACCGGCTCGAGGCGCGGCTGCCGCGGCACGCGCACCTGCCCGAGCGCGCACGGCACGACCTCGCGCTGGCGCTGCTGCTGGACGACGGCGAGGACGACGCGCTCGCGCGCGCGGTCGAGCCCGGCCTGCTCGACGACGCGCACACGCTGGCGCGCCGGCTCGACCAGCTGGCGCCGGGCTGGCGATCCGACGACGTGCAGGGCCGCTTCGAGGCGATCCGCGGCGCGCTCGCCGACGCCGTCGTGGCGCCGGGCGAGCGGCGCGACCCGCGGCGCGACTCGATCGACCGCGTGCTCACGCATCGCTTCTGGGGCCCGGTGCTGTTCGTGTTGCTCATGGGCGCGGTGTTCCAGTCGGTGTTCGCCTGGGCGCAGCCCGTCATGGACCTGATCGACGCGCTGGTCGGCGCATTCGGCCACGCGCTCGAGGGCGTGCTGCCCGCCGGGCCGCTGCGTTCGCTCGTGGTGGACGGCATCGTCTCGGGCGTCGGCACCACGCTCACGTTCGTGCCGCAGATCGCGATCCTGTTCTTCTTCCTGAGCGTCCTCGAGGACACCGGCTACATGGCGCGGGCCGCGTTCATCATGGACCGCATCATGGGGCGCGTGGGGCTGTCGGGCCGCGCGTTCATCCCGCTGCTCTCGTCGTTCGCGTGCGCGATCCCGGGCATCATGGCCACGCGCACGATCGACAACCGGCGCGACCGCATCACGACGATCGTCATCGCGCCCTTCATGTCGTGCAGCGCGCGACTGCCGGTCTACGCGCTGCTGATCGGCGCGTTCATTCCGAACGTGTGGGTGGGCTTCGTCACGCTGCCCGGCATCGTGCTGTTCTCGATGTACTTCCTCGGCATCGTCGCGGCGATCGTCGTGGCCGCGCTGCTCAAGCGCACGGTCCTTCGCGGCGGCAGGCCGCTGTACGTGATGGAGCTGCCGCCCTACCGCATGCCGGCCTGGCGCTCGGTCCTGCTCGCGGTGCGCGAACGCTCGTGGCTGTTCGTGAAGAACGCCGGCACCGTGATCCTCGCGATCACGGTCGTGCTGTGGTTCCTGGCCTCGTACCCGCACGGCGGACCGGAACTCAGGTCCCTCGAGTCGCAGCGGGCCGCGGCCGTGGCCGCCGGCGATGCAGCCACCGCGCACCAGCTGGGCGCGCGCGCCGCCGCGCTGTCGCTCGAGCAGTCGTTCGCCGGCCGCGTGGGCAAGCTGATCGAGCC
>CAZIXL010000545.1:0-2895 GCA_964542885.1 uncultured bacterium | reverse complement strand
CTCGGCCTCACTCACGTTCCTCTGCAAGGGCTGCCCGCGCGAGGCGAGCGACAGCATCGCGACCTACGTCGATCCCGATTCGAGCGGCAGCTACCAGAAGGTGTGCCGCCGGCTCGACCAGTACGGTCGCTGCATCTCGCCCGGCGACTCGGTCTTCAAGCTCGTCGCACCCCCCGGCCCGCACGACGGGTTCCTCACGTGGTACTCGGTCACCTACGAGAAGAAGAACACCACGGACAACGACAACGAGGACCTGTTCGTTCCCGACACGCTCGACAACTTCGCGCGCTGCGGGGTGCCGGGCAATCGCAACACCTGCCCGAACCTCAACAGCAAGCTCCGCAACCTCGTGGGGCCGCTGGAACCCACCGGCGGTCCGGTGGCGGACCTCGAGCGCGTGCGGGTCGTGCCCAATCCCTACCGTGGCCACGAGTCGTGGGACCAGCCCGGGCAGAGCGAGTTGCACTTCATCAACCTGCCGCCCCGCGCCACGATCAAGATCTTCACCGTGGCCGGCGACCTCGTGCGGACGATCCAGCACAACGACCCCGTGCGCGATTTCGAGCGCTGGGATCTCAAGAACGATCCGGGGAAGGACGTCTCGTCCGGGATCTACATGTACCGGATCGAGGCCGCGAACTTCGAGTTCCAGAGCAAGTTCGTCGTGATTCGATGACCGCGACGGGGCCCGCGTACGCGGGCCCCGCTTCGCTCGCGACCGGGTGGAAGCGGACGTGCACGGCCGGACCGGCGGGGGATCGCGGTCCGGGCGTCGAATGACCGGGATGGGCATTCGCTCCGTCGAGGAGGCGTCACGATGGGTTCCCGATCGCTCCCCGCCACCGCGCTGGCGGCCCTGATGGCCGTGGCCGCGCTCGCCCCCGGATGCGCGAAGGGCACGAACCACCTGCTGCCGACGTTCAACCAGCGCCCGACCGTGACGCTCACCGCCGCGCCCGTCGGCGTCGCCGACACGGCGTTCTACTCGTACGACATCCAGTGGTCGGGCAGCGACCCCGACGGGAACGTCGCGCGGTACGACTACGCCGTGGACCCGCCGCCCGATCCCGGCGCCGACACGGCCTGGGTGGCGACGACCGCCAGCCACGAGCAGATCCAGTTCCGGGCCACGGAGCCCTACTGGGACCCGGTGAACGGGTGGCGCTCGACCGGCTTCCACGTCTTCGCGATCCGCGCCGTGGACGACCAGGGGCTCGCCTCGGCGGTCGTCTCGCGCGCGTTCTACTCGTACACGATCGCGCCCACGGTCCAGATCGTGCAGCCCACGCCCAGCGCCCTGCTTTCGGTCGTCGTACCGGGCAGCGTGTACATCCAGTGGGAGGGGCACGACCCGGACGGCGTCGGGACCGACCAGCCGGCGAAGTACCGCTACCGGCTCATCGGCGAGAACGACCCCGAGTTCGCGCTCACCACCGCGCTCACCGACCCCGACTCGCTGCGCGCGTTCTACGCGGCGCGCCACTTCGCCGGCTGGGATTCGGTGGGCGGCGACACGACCTACGTGCGCTACGAGGGCCTGGCGGCCGGGCACGCCTACCTCTTCGTCGTCGTGGCCGTCGACCAGGCGGGGGCGTATTCGCCGCAGTTCTCGCTCACGTCGAACATGCTGCAGTTCACGCCGACCAACTCGAGCCAGTACGCGCCGCAGCTGCACGTCTGGTGCGGCTACTTCGACTTCGTGACGCCCTCCGGCTCGGGCTCGGAGTGGCTCGATGCCGCGGTCGCCGCGGGGACGCCCGTGACGATCCACTGGCTGGGGACCCCGGCCCCCGGCCGGACGATCACGGGCTACACGTGGACGCTCGACACGGCCCAGGGCCCGGGCACGTCCGGCACCGGAACGGAATGCACCATCGGCCCGTTCGCCGGCGGCGAGAACCACTACCTCCGCATCGTCGTGACCGACGACCAGAACATCGTGACCCTGGTCATGGTGGCCTTCCACACCGTGGCGCTGGACGGCTCCCGGGCCCTGCTGGTGATCGACGACACGCGGTTCAAGCCGGACGTGCTCGTCTCGGGCTACCTGCAGGCGTACGGCAACACGCCGTGGCCGGCGGCGGCCGAGCTGGACACGTTCCTCTACGCGCGCGGCGGCTTCCCGTGGCCGCTTCCCGGCACGCAGGGCTCCGGGTTCGCGGTGTCGAGCCCGGGCGTGTTCGCGGGCTACGATTTCGACACCCTCGGGACGCGGCTGGGCCTCGCGAGCCCGGGCACGGGGGTCCCGCTGTCGCTCCTCAGCCGTTACCGGCACGTGCTCTGGCTCACCGACCTGACCGGGGCGGTGTCTACGCAGGACCCCGCGGGGACGCTCGACCCCATGGCGTACCTCAAGTGGATGAGCACGCCGGGACGCAACAACACCCTCGCGAGCTACCTGTCGCTGGGCGGCGAGGCCTGGCTCGCCGGCGGCACCGCGGCCTACTGCACGCTGCAGCCGGTCAACCGGACCACGAACGACACGAAGTACGGCGCGACCCTGCCGGTCTTCTCGGCACTCGACCAGGAACTCGCGCCGGGCCGCGTGATGTACGACGACGCGCACTGGAGAAGCGAGCTCGTCGAGCAGTCCGTCGCCGGGACGCTGCCGCGCCGCGTCGCGTCGACGGCGGGCGGGTGGACCTCGCCGGGCTGGCGGTTCGCGAATCCGCTCTCCGCGCCCGACTACGCGCGCCTGCCCCAGGTCCTGAGGCGGCGCGCCGCCGCGCTCGGCGACTCGCTGCCGCCGACCTGCCTCGGGAACACGGCGCGGTTCTACTCGACGGCACTGCCCCTTCCGGTCGAGTACCTGACGCAGGCGAACTCCGTCGTCGAGGACTTCGACCCCGATCCGCAGGTCGAGTCGCAGCACTCGGCGCTCGACTCGCTCTACTT
>CAZIXL010000544.1:0-2899 GCA_964542885.1 uncultured bacterium | reverse complement strand
TCGAGCCCGACTTCGCGCTCGTGAAGTTCAAGAAGCTCGCCGGCGGCGGCTACTTCAAGATCGTCAACCAGTCCGTGCCGCTCGCGCTCGAGCGCCTGGGCTACGACGCGAAGGAGATCGACCGCATCGTGCGCTACGCCGTGGGCTACGGCTCGCTGGAAGGCGCCCCGCACGTGAACGGGTCGAGCCTGCACAACAAGGGCTTCTCCGACGCCCAGCTCGCCCAGATCGAGGGCATCCTGCCGAGCGTGCTCGACATCCGGCAGGCGTTCGGGCGCGGCATCGTCGGCGACGAGATGCTCACGCACCTCGGCGTGGCCATGGCCGAGCGCGAGAAGCCCGGCTTCAACGTGCTCCCGTTCCTCGGCTTCACCGACGAGCAGATCGAGCAGGCCAACCTGCACGTCTGCGGCGCGCAGACCATCGAGGGCGCGCCGGGCCTCAAGCCGGAGCACCTCGCGGTGTTCGACTGCGCGAACCGCTGCGGCCCGCACGGCACGCGCTTCATCCAGCCCATGGGCCACGTGCGCATGATGAGCGCGGTGCAGCCGTTCCTCTCGGGCGCGATCAGCAAGACGGTCAACCTGCCGAACGACGCCACGGTCGGCGAGGTGCGCGGCATCTACACCGAGGCGTGGAAGCTCGGCATCAAGGCCGTGGCGCTGTACCGCGACGGCTGCAAGCAGAGCCAGCCGCTCAGCACCGGCAAGAAGAAGTCCGACGCCGGCGCCGACAACGCCGCCGACAAGTCGGCCGCCGACCGCGCGGCCGAGGACACGCCGCCCAAGCTGCACCGTCGCCGCCTGCCGAAGCGCCGGCACGGCTTCACGCAGGAGGCGCGCATCGCCGGCCACAAGGTGTTCCTGCGCACCGGCGAGTACGAGGACGGCACGCTCGGCGAGATCTTCATCGACATGCACAAGGAGGGCGCCGCGTTCCGCAGCATGATGAACGTGTTCGCCATCGCGGTGTCGATGGGCCTGCAGTACGGCGTGCCGCTCGAGGACCTGGTGGACCAGTTCTGCTTCACGCGCTTCGAGCCGCACGGGCGCGTCGAAGGGCACGACAACATCAAGGTCGCGACGAGCGTGATCGACTACGTGTTCCGCGTGCTCGGCTTCGAGTACCTGTACCGGGACGATCTCGCGCACGTGATCCAGACGGCCCCGAGCGGCGAGCTGCTGCCGCACGCGCCGCTGGGCGTCGAAAAGCCCGTCGGCCGCGAGCATCACCAGCAGGCCCGGACGCGGGGTCCCGTGACCCGTCCCGCCGCGGCCGGCATCCGGGCGTCCCGCGTCGCCGAGAACAACATCGACCCGCAGCAGGCCCTCCTGGGCAACCAGGCTCCGGTCAAGGCGCCCGGCGACGCGCCCGCGTGCGACAACTGCGGGCACATCACGGTGCGCAACGGCACCTGCTACAAGTGCCTCAACTGCGGCACCTCGCAGGGGTGCAGCTGACCCTCCGCGACGCCGCGACCGCAACGCGAACGGGCGGGACCTCGCGGTCCCGCCCGCTTCGTTTTGCGCGACGGGCACCCGGCCCGTCCACCGCTCAGCCTCAGGATCCTCCCGAGCCGTCGCGGCCGTAGGTGGCCTGCTTCGCCGGCGTGCCCGAGCGAGCGAAGGTGTCGGGCAGCAACGCGACGCGCCCGGTGCCCTCGCGCGTGACCGGCCTCGCGGCCGGCACGGGCTGCACCGGAACGTACGTCACGGGTCGGATGGACAGGCTGCTGATCGCGTCCAACGTGCGTGCTCCGGGTTCGATCGGGGCGGCCCGCCCTCGGGCCGCCCCATCGGTTCAGTCTCCCCCGCCTCCTCGTCCCGACCGGTCGTAGGTGACATCCGGCGGGGGTGGGGCGTGCTCGACTGGGCTCTTTCCCTGAGAGTCATGGCTTCTGCCCTCGGAACTCTTCGGCGGCAATGCCTTGAGCTCCGGCCTGAGCACCATCTCGGGCTGTTTGTGCGAGACGTTGCGGATGGCGTCCATAGACTCCTCCGGGGTTGCGATCACGGTGCCCGCCCTGCTCCGGACGGATTCCCGCAGCCGTCAGTCTCGGCGCAGTCCCGGATTCCTGAAGGGGGCCGGGGCCGGAATGGCGGACGTCGCCGCCATCGCGCTGCGGCCCAGCGGGTTGCGGCTCAGTCCGCCAGCGCGGCCACGGCCCGGCGACGGGCGGGCCGGGCGGCGGTGGTGCGGCGAGCGGCCGGCCGCGTGTCCACGACGAACAGGTGCTCGCGGTTCCGCGCGGGGCCGGGCGTGCCGACCTTGCGGCCGCTCGGATCGTGGATGCCGAGCTTGTGCCCGATGTAGCGCGGATGGTCGACCGCCTGTTCGCGCACCCGCCCGCGCTCCGCGAGCAGCGCGCGCAGGGCGTCCGGCGCGAGGAAGCCCTCGTCGTTGAACGAGACGACCAGCCAGCGCGCGCGCACGCGCGCGACCACGTCGCGGAAGGCGTCCGCCATGGTCGCGCGGCGGTTGAACGCGCTCGTGCGCGTGCGCACGTCGGCGCGCTTGCACGCGACGCCGTAGACCTCGGGCCGGTCCCAGCGCACGAGCGACTCCCACACGTGGTAGTTGCCCAGGTAGCTGTGCTGGTTGTACGGCGGGTCGAGGTAGGCGACGTCCGCCGCGAACCGATCCGCCGCCTCGAGCGCGTCGAGGCACGACGCCGAGCCCGGCCCGTCGAGCAGCTCCGGCACGCGCAGCGACAGCGGCCGGTGGGCCCGCGGCGCCCACGCCTTGAGGTAGGCCATCTGCAGGCCGACGGTCGAGTCCACGCGATCGGCGGCCTCCATCAGGCTCGTGAGCGCGATCGCCTCGAGCTCGGGTTCGAGCGCGAGCCGCGCGATGCGCGAGCGGATCGCGTCGACGCGCGCGCCGTTCCCGGGCCTCAGGT
>CAZIXL010000543.1:0-2903 GCA_964542885.1 uncultured bacterium | reverse complement strand
GTTCACGACGGTCCACACGGAGCGCGGCTTGCGGTTGGTCGAGGGCAGCACGATCCCGCGCGCGTCCACGAGCGCGGCGCCGAAACCGCGCCACGCCGCGCCCTCGCCGAGCGTCACGACGACGCTGTCGTACCAGGCGAGCGGCGCCTGCGCCTCGGGGATCCCGGGTGCCGGGCTCGTGGCCGTCGGGAACGGGTCGCGCAGGGCGAAGCCGCCGGCCGCGAGCCCCGCGGCCACCGACGGGAGGCCGTTCGAGAACGACGCGTCGGGGGTCCAGCCCGGCGTCCCGGGCCGTGCCCACCACGCGGGCAGCGTCTCGGCGGACTGGCCCGCGGGGGCGTCCGAGGCGACGGCGCGGATCGGGACGAGGACGGCGAGGAGCGGGACGAATGCGAGCGCTGCGAGCGGGCTGCGAATGGCGGCGACTCCGTCGGGGTGGGCGTCGGGGAGCTGCGCGAGCCGCAGACTAGCCTTCCGCCTCGACGCACCGCAAGGCCCCGCGCGGTGCGGAACGTCAGCGGCGGGCCGCGTCCTCGAGCAGGTCCACCGTGCGCTCGGGCACGGACATGTCGCCCAGGCCGGCGCCGCGGTGCGTGCCGTGGAAGTCCGAGCCCCCGCTCTCGATGAGGTGCAGGCGCTTGGCGACCAGGCGCCACTTGCGCACCGCCGGCGCGCCGTGCATCGGGTGCCAGATCTCGATGCCGTCGAGCCCGGCCTCCTTCAGGTGGTCCACGACCAGCTCGGGCAGCGCCGGGCCCGGGTGCGCCAGCACGGCCGCCCCGCCGGCGTCGCGGATGCACGCGATCGCCTCTTCGGACGCGAACGAGGGCCGCGGCACGAACGCGGTGCCGCGCGAGCCCAGGAACTGCTGGAACGCGGCCTCGACGCTGGGCACGTGGCCCGCGCGCACGAGCGCGTGCGCGACGTGCGGGCGGCCCACCACGCCGGGCTCGGCCGAGGCGAACACGGCCTTCTCGTCGACCGGCGCGCCCTGCTCGCGCAGGCGCTGCATGATCGCGAGGGCGCGCTGGCGGCGCTCGCCGCGGAAGGCCTGCAGCCGCTCGAGCAGCGACTCGCTCTGGTAGTCGATGAAGTAGCCGAGCACGTGCAGGTCCCACGTGTCGTACGTCGACGAGATCTCGATGCCGGGCACGATCCGCACCTTGCCCTCGGCCGCCGCGAGCGCGCGCGGCATGGCCTCGACGGTGTCGTGGTCCGTCACGCCAAGCGCGACGACGTCGCGCGCGAGCGCGTGCTCGACGAGCTCCTCGGGTGAGAGCTGGCCGTCGCTGAAGAACGTGTGCGCGTGCAGGTCCACCCGGCGGCCGCCCGTACGGGCGGGCCGCGAGGGGCTCATGCCCGTCCCAGCACGCGGCGCAGGGCCGCGATGCGGTCGTCCACGTCCTCGAAGCCCGGCATCGCCGCCGACACCTTCTCGTATTCGCCCAGCGCCTCTTCGGTCTCGCCCAGTTCCACGAGCGCGTGCGCGTAGTGGAAGCGCAGCTCGCCGTCGGCGCCCGGCTCGAACGGGTGCTGGAGCGCGCGGCGGAACTCGCCCACGGCCTCGGCCCAGCGTCCCTGGTCGGCGTGGCAGCGGCCGATCATCTCGAGCGCGCGCGGGGCGAGCTTCGCATCGGCGACCGCCACCCGGAACGAATCCACCGCCTGCTCGAGCAGGCCCATCTCGCGGTAGGTCATGCCGAGATCGTAGTGGCTCTGCACGTCGCCGGCCAGTTGCGCCTCGACGCCGCGCTGGAACTCCGACAGCAGGCCCGAGAGGTCGAACGTCACGGCCTCGCCGCGTCCGACCGCCACCTCGACGCGACCCGCCTCCATCGGCGGGGTTTCGGGCGATGTCGCGACCGCCACCGGCCCGGCCGGCGACGTCGCGCCGCTCTCGAGCCGCTGCAGGCGGCGCCTGGCCGTCTCGTTCTGGGCGTCGAAGCCGATCGCGCGCTCGAACCACTGCTTCGCGTCGGCCACCTCACCGCCGTTGAGCGCCCGGTCACCCATCTCGCACGCGACCGCCGCGGCCTCCTTGCGGTCGCCGCGCCGCTCGCAGTTGACGAGCCACAGCTCGAGCACCGACTGCGGCACGCTCGCGCTGCGGCCGAGGCTCCGGTAGATCGTCGCGGCGCTGTCGAAGCGCCCCAGCACCTCGTACGCCTGCGCGGCGCGCGCGAGCGTCGAGGACGCCTGGTCGCGGTCGCCGGAGCGGAACTGCTCCTGGGCCTGGGTCAGCAGCGCCTCGACCTGCTGCAGGCCGATCTCCTGCGTGGTCGGGCCGCGGTGCGCCGGCGGCTGCGCCGGCTCGGGGCGCGGCTCGTGCGCCGCGGGGGAACCGAAGCTCAGGCCCGGGGCCGAGGTGCCGACCGGCTCGGGCTCGACGGCGGCGGCCGGTGCCGGCGGGGGCGCGATCGCCTCCGGCTCGGCCTCGGGTTCGTCCTCGATCACCACGACGACGTCGTCGTCCTCGGGCTCCGGCTCCGGTTCGGGCTCGGGCTCGGGCTCGGCAGCGGCCGGCTCGTCGTCGATCGCGATCTCGTAGACCTGCTCGTCGCCGTCGTCGTCGGCGTCGTTCCCGGCCGCTTCGAGCGCCGCGGGAACCGGCTCGTCGACGACGACCAGTTCCACGGCTCCGTCGTCGCCGTCCCCGGTCGCCGCATCGACGGCGCCGTACGCCTGGATCTCGGACTCGCTCACCGCGAAGTCCTCGGGCGAGGCCCCGCCCGCGGCCACGGCCGCCTCGGCCACCACGGGCGCGGGCGCGGCGGGCTCCGCCGCCGCGGCCGCCGGCTCGCCGTTGGTTTCGCCGCCGGAGCCGAAGTGATGACGGCCCGAATCGAAGCCCTCGAGGTCGCGCGCCGTGGACAGGTCGGGGCGCGTCATGAGCACGCTGGCCT
>CAZIXL010000542.1:0-2903 GCA_964542885.1 uncultured bacterium | reverse complement strand
CCGCCGACCATGCGGCCGTAGTAGCCGGCCAGCGCGAACACGTAGCTCGCCGTGCCGCCGCCGAACGACGACCACGAGCTGCCGTTCCAGTGCGCGAGGTAGCTGGCGGGCAGGCCGCCGGCCTGCGTGAAGGTTCCGCCCACGACCAGTTCTCCGGCCCACGGGTAGATCGCCCCGGCGAGCGCGCCGTTGTTGAGGCCCGAGCCGAGCGCCGACCAGGCGGAGCCGTTCCACGCGGCGATCTCGTTGGCCGGCGTGGCGCCGGCGGTCGAGAAGCCGCCCGACACGATCAGCGAGCCGTTGTAGTAGCCCATGCCGTAGACGGTCCAGCCCACCCCGCCGCCGACGGTGGCGTACGCCGAGCCGTTCCAGCTCACGATGTAGTTGACGTTCGTCGTCGGGGACTGGACCTGCGTGAAGTCGCCGCCGATGTACAGCACGCCGTACGCCGCCTGCATGCAGGTGACGCGCCCGTTGAGCGAGCCACCGGGCAGCGCCGACCAGCTGGCGCCATCCCAGCGGGCCAGGTAGGGCGCCGGGTTGTTGCCCGCGTACGTGAAGTCACCGCCGGCGATCAGCGCGCCGCCGTACTGGGCGAAGCAGGTGACCGAGCCGTTGCAGCTCAGGCCGTTGCAGGCGACGCCGACGCCCAGCGGCTGGAAGCCCGTCGCGTCGTCGGTCCAGCTCGCGACCCGCTGGTTGATGTGCACGCCGTCGCTCTGGGCGGTGAAGGCGCCGCCCAGCACGAGGGCGCCGTTGTAGACCGTCAGGGCGTTCACGACGCCGTTCAGCCCCTCGGCGTTGATGCCGTTGTCGAGCGGTCTCCAGGTGCCGCCGTCGTACCGCGCCACGTAGTGCGCGTCGGCGCCGCCCGCGTGCGTGAAGAACCCGCCCGCGACCAGTTCGCCGTTGTAGATCGCCAGGCAGTTCACCGTGTCGTCGAGGCCGTCGCCGAGCGGCTGCCACTGACCCGTCGCGGGGTCGAGCAGTGCGATGTGGTTCGCGGCCACGCCGCCGATGCTCGTGAAGGCGCCGGCCACGACGAGCATCTCGGGCCGGTTGTCGGGCGGGTCCCACGAGATCACGGCCCGCACCTGGTCGCTGGCGCCGTTGGCCGCGCTGCCGTTGTCGAGCGGACCGGCCAGCCAGTCGGCGCACTGGGCACCGGCGGGCGTCGGGGAGAGCGGGAGGAGCAGGGCGAGCGCGGCGGCGATCGCGACGAGGGTGGAGCGCATGGCAGGTCTCCTGGGGGCCGGATCGAAGGGTGGACGGGCCGATCCGGAGGGCGCCGGGCGCCGGCGGGCCGGGACCGTCGTCCCGCTGCCGGGCCAACGACTCCTTACGTCCGAGCCGGGCGAAGCGAACACGCGTCGCCACGCGCCTCCGGGCCCGACCGGCGGGCGCCGGCGCGACCCCTGGCGGGGCTCCTGCCGGCACGGCCGCGTTGCCCGGCCCGCGGCCGCGTGGCAGGGTGCGGACGTGCCCGCTCCCCACGCCCGGCACGCGCGCCCGCAGACCGGGCCGCGCGAGCGCGCGAGCCGGCCCCCGGCCTGGGTCTCGCTGGCCGCGGGTGCGGCCGCGCTGGGCCTGTACCTCGCCTGGTGCCCGCACGTGGCCGGCGACAAGGACGGCCCCGAGTTCACGCTCGTCCTGGCGACGCTGGGCCTCGCGCACCCGACCGGCTACCCGCTCTACACGCTGCTCGGGCACGTGTTCGTGCGGGCGGCGCACGCAGCGGGCGCCGACTGGGCCTGGGCCGCGAACGCCTGGAGCGCGGCGGGCGCCGCGGTGGCGATCGGGCTGCTGCACGCGCTGGCGGCCCGGCTGCTGGTGGCCGCCGGCGTGCGCGCCCGCGCCGCGGCGTTCGTGGCGCTGCTGCCCGTCGCCGCGTTCGCGTTCGACCCGGTGTGGACCTCGGCGGCGACGCTCGCCGAAGTGAACAGCTGGCACGTCGCGTGGGCCGCCGGCGCGGCGCTCTTCGCGGCCTCGCGCCTCGCGCGCGCGCCGGCGCAGGGGGCGGCGCGCGTGCGCGACGCGGCGCTCTGGGGCCTGCTGGTCGGGCTCGGGCTCGCGCACCACCGGACGAGCCTGTTGCTGGCCGCCCCGCTCACCGTGGCGCTGTTCGTCCACGCGCGGCCCGTGCGCGCGCGCGCGTGGCTGGCGGCGCTCGGCGGCCTCGCGCTGCCGCTGCTCGCGTATGCGTACGTCTTCTGGCGCGCCGCGCACCCGGCGGCGGTGCAGTGGCCGCTCGGCGCGGCGGGGCCCGCGGACGTGTGGGCGTTCGTGAGCGGCGAGGGCTACGCGCACTTCCTGGGCCGCTTCGCCCCCTCGGCGCCCCAGCGCGTGCGCCTCGCCCTCTACGTGCTGCCGCTGCTCGCCCCGGGGCTCGCGGCGGCGAGCGCGTGGCCCTTCGTCACCGCGCGCGCCCCGCGCGGGCTGCGCGTCGCGTTCGCGGCGGGGATCGTGGCGAGTGCGGCCTACGTGCTGCTCTACGGCGTGCCCGATCCCGCGCCCTACTTCCTCGCGCCGCTGGCGCTCGGTCTGGCGGTGCTGCCGGCGCTGCTCGAAGGCTTCGCGACCGTGCGCCGCGCCGCGGTGCCAGCGACGGCCGCGGCGGCGCTCGCGGTCGCGCTCGCGGCGTGGCCCTGGTCGCAGGCGGCGATGGCGCGAGGCCGCGCGTTCGCGCGGTTCGACGCGCTCGCGCGCCGCATGTGGGCCGCGATCCCCGGCGAGCGCGGGTTCGTGCTGTGGGAGGACGACATGTGGTACCGCCTGCTCGGCTACCAGCTCCTCGACGGCAGCAAGCCGGGGCTGGTGGTCGTGTACCCGGGCGCGCGCGCGCACCCCGACGCGCGCGCGGCGGTCGCGGCGCGCCACGGGGGCGAGCCGCGCGAGCGGCGGCC
>CAZIXL010000541.1:0-2907 GCA_964542885.1 uncultured bacterium | reverse complement strand
TCACGCGCACTGCGGCGAAGCGGCTCTACGGCGACGCGGATCCGCTCGGCCGTCGCCTGCGCTTCCCGGGCGACGCCGACTCGCTGGGCTGGTGCACGATCGTCGGCGTGGTCGGCGACGTCGAGCAGAGCGCTGACACCGACCGGCCCTACCTCGGCAGCGTGTGGGTGCCCGAGATGCAGACCGCCTACCAGCAGATCTGGATCATGGTCGAGTCGAAGCAGGGCGAGGCCCAGGCCGCCGCGGCGCTGCGCAACGTGATGCGCGAGCTCGACCCCGACATCGCCGTGGCCGAGCTCAAGTCCATGAAGGAGCACCTGCACTTCGCGCTCTGGGTGCGGCGGCTCTTCGCCGGGGCGATCGCCGTGTTCGGCGTGATGGCGCTGGTGATCGCCGCGGTGGGGCTGTACGGCGTCATGGCGTACACGGTCGCGCAGCGCACGCACGAGATCGGCGTGCGCATGGCGATCGGCGCGCAGGCGTCGAGCGTGCTGCGAATGGTGCTCGGCCAGGCCATGCGGCTCACGCTGCTCGGCGTCGCGATCGGCCTCGCGGCCGCGTTCGGGGTGACGCGCTTCATGACGGTGGCGATCCCCGGCGTGAGCCCGACGGACCCGCCGACCTACACGATCGTCACGCTGGTGCTGGTCGCCTCGGGCGTGCTCGCGGCCTGGGTGCCCGCGTGGCGCGCGACGCAGGTGAACCCGATGACCGCGCTGCGCTGCGAATAGTCGGCGCGGCCGCGCCGATGCGGAACGAGTCCCGGCCCGGCGGCCCCACGGTCGCCGGGCCGGGGTGCGTCCGGGCCCAGTCCCCGGCGGGACCGGCCGCGGCGCCCGCCCCGGCGCCCGCGATTTCGCTCGGGGGGGGCGGGAGATCGCGAGGGCCTGCCAAACAGGCCCTTCGACCGACCCTCGCGGGCCACCGCGGCCCGCCGTTCGAACCGCCCGGGGGGAACCCATGCCCGCCGCATCGATCCGCCGTTCCGCCCGCGTTCCCGCCGTGCTCGCGCTGCTCACCCTCGCGCTCGCCGTGACCTCCTCGCCCGCCCGCGCGCAGGGCGGGACCTCGCACCTCGGCAACCCGCTCATGACCGTGACCACGGCGAAGATCCTGCCGCCGTTCACGAGCCCCTTCGACATGAGCGTCGCCCCCGGCGGCTGGCCGTCGCTCGACGCCGTCGTCACCGACGACCAGCAGCACGCCGACGGCAACGGTCGGCTGGTGCTGGCCGCCGTCTACAACGCCAGCTCCGCGGTGTTCAACTCGGCGACGGCGTGGGTCGACGACTCCGGCACGTGCGGGGCGGTGACGAAGTTCGAGGACCCGACCACCACCGCGAGCCACGTGGGCACGTTCACCGCCTCGTCGTGGGCGCAGAGCTTCCGCAAGGACTCGCTCGCCGCGCGCGGCATCCTGTCGTTCACGGGGGCGAAGCTCTACGTGATGGAGATCGGCGCGGTCTCGCGCGCCGAGTTCACGCTCGAGGTGTCCGCCTGGCAGGGCACCACGCGCTTCTTCCACACGCGGCAGGCGGCCGGGCTGCGCATCACGCCCGACTTCACGCCGCTCGTCGAGCAGGTGATCGAGGGCGGCCTCGGCTGGACGCAGACGAATCCGGACGGCATCCACCACGACGCGCAGCTCGACCTGACGCTGCCGACCATCGAGGTGGACCTGTCGCCGGTCGCGCAGGGCGCGCAGTTCACGCTCACCTGCGACGTCGTGACCGAGGCCGCCTCGAGCGGCGGCGAGCTGTGCCGCGCGCGCGCCGAGTTCGGCGACCCGCTCACGTCGAGCGGCGGCATCGACCTGGACGTCGAGGGCCTGACGCCGACCAACGACCCGAGCATCCCGGTGCTCGCCGTGGGCGACGCGCCCCCGGCGGGTCCGGCCCGGCTCGCGGCGCGCCCCAACCCCTCGCCGGGCGCGGTGGCGTTCGATCTCGAGCTGGCCGAGGCCGGCGAGGTCACGGTGGAGGTCTTCGACCTGACCGGCCGCCGCGTCGCGAGCCTGGGCCACGAGCGGCTGGCCGCGGGCCCGCACACGCTGCGCTGGGACGGCCGCGACGAACGCGGCGGCCCCGCCGCGGCGGGCGTCTACTTCGCGCGCGCGCAGGGCCCGGGCCTCGCGGCCTCGCGCCGGATCGTGCGGCTCGCCGGAACCCGCTGACGCCCCGCGCGGCGTTCCCGGCGGACTGCCGGCGGCGAAGGTCCTGCGCCCCGGGGACCCGGGCCGGCCGCCCACTTCTTGCCTTCGCCTGACCGCAGGCGGGCCGGCGACTGGTAGCATTCCCGCCCATGTCGCCGACCCGTCGCCAGCGGCCCGCCGCCGTCCTCGCCGCCCTGCTGCTCGTGGGGCTCGCGCCCGCTGCCGCCCGCGCGGCCGACGCCAGCGTCGATCCGGGCGCGAGCCTCGCGGCGCCGGTGCCGAAGTCGCAGCGCTTCACCTGAGCGGCCTACTCGGTCCCGTCGGGACCGGTCGTGGACTCGGAGTTCGCGCTCTACCACCTGCAGCGCGCGCTGTGGGACCCGGTGGACCCGACGCAGCTGGGCTCCCTCTCGCCCGAGCTGCAGTTCCGCGTGAACGGCGAGGTCTACCGCTTCGCGAACGAGCGGGACCTGCGTCGCTTCATGCAGGCGCCGCACCTGTGGTGCGGCCTGGTGCGCGACCCGGTCAACGGCCACCGCTTCTTCCCGTCGGCGAACACGCCGAGCGCGTACTGGGTCGGCGGCCCCTACTTCTTCGAATCCGAGGACACGAAAGCCTCGTTCGTCGGCGACCCGAAGAAGTACGAAGTCGTGCGGGCGCTCTAGTCCACCCGCGCATCCGGTCCACCCGCGCCATCGTCCACGAAGCCGGAGTTCGCTCGAGCGCGTACCGGCGGAGTCTGGGCGGCTGCGGGAG
>CAZIXL010000540.1:0-2916 GCA_964542885.1 uncultured bacterium | reverse complement strand
GACGCTCGCCCGCGTGACCTCCACCGACGCGCGCTACGGCGTGCCGTCGTTCGTGTGGGCCAACCGCACGCCCGCCGCCGGACCGGCCGGCGCCGCGCGCGTGCGCGGCGCGCGCACGCCGGACGCTGCGGCCCGCGCGCACCTTTCCGCACGGGGGCCGCTCTACCGCCTGGGGCGCGAGGATCTCGCAGGCGCGACGCTGGCCGGCGTCCACGACACCGGCCGCGGCGCGGTGATCGCACGCTACCGGCAGGTGGTGGACGGCATCGAGGTGTTCCGTGACGAGTTCCGCGTGTGCATGGACCCCAACCTCGACCTGGTGTCCGTCTCGGGTTCGTTGCCGTCGCGGGCGTCGGCCCCGGCCGACGCGCAGGCCGCGTTCACGCTGCCGTCGACGCGCGCCGTGTCGGACGCACTGCGGGACTTCACGGGGCTCGCGACGCTGCCAGCGGGGCTCGCCGCGACGGGAACCGGGGAGGCCGGCTTCGAGACGTTCGCGCCGCCCGCGGCGGCGCGCGCGCTCGGCGACGGCCGCGCGGTCGGCACCGACCTGCGCGCGCGCCGCGTGTGGTTCCGGATCGCCGACACGCTCGAGCCCGCGTGGTACGTCGAGGTGATGGGCGAGACGGCCGCGTACGCCTACGCCTACTCGGCCAAGGACGGGCGGCTGCTCTACCGCCACAGCCTCATGCAGGACGCCGCGTTCTCGTACCGCGTCTGGGCGCATCCGACCGCGCCGCAGTTCCCCATGGACGGCCCGCAGGGCGACGGCGCCTCGCCGCACCCGACGGGCTCGCCGAACCTGTACATGCCGTCGCTGACCGCCCCGAACCTGGTCACGCTGCAGAACGGCCCGATCTCCACCAACGATCCGTGGCTCGCGCCCGGCGCGACGGTGACGACGGGCAACAACGTCGACGCCTACGTGGATCTCGTCTCGCCCGACGGCTTCTCGGCCGGCGACCTGCGCGCGCCGACCTCGGGCAGCCTGGCGTTCGACTGGACGTACGACGTGAACCAGAACCCGGCCGCCAGCACGGGCCAGCGCTACGGCGCGGTGACGACGCTCTTCTACGTGAACAACTTCCTGCACGACCTGTTCTACGACCACGGTTTCGACGAAGCCGCGGGCAACGCGCAATCCGACAACTACGGCCGTGGCGGGCTGGGCGGCGACCCCGTCCGCGCCGAGGGCCAGGACTACAGCGGCACGAACAACGCGAACATGTCCACGCCCTCCGACGGCGGCTCGCCCCGCATGCAGATGTACGTCTTCAGCGCGCCGACGGGCGCGAACGTCGTCGTCACCGCGCCCGCGGGGATCGCGGGCACGTACCTGGCGGGCGGCGCGGCCTTCGGCCCGCAGACCTTCACGCTGGCGGCCGACGTCGTCGCCGGGCAGGACGCCACGGCGCCCGTGGACGACGCGTGCACGGCGATCACCAGCAACGTGGCGGGCAAGATCGCGCTCGTGGACCGCGGCACGTGCAGCTACGTGACCAAGGCGCTGAACGCCCAGGCGGCCGGCGCGATCGGCGTGATCCTCGTGGACAACGTGCCGGGCAGCACGCCCCCGAACATGACCGGCTCCGGCGCCGTCACCATTCCCGTCGTCTCGGTCACGCAGGCCGCCGGCGCCGCGATCCGCGCGCAGCTCGGCGCGGGCGTGACCGTGACCCTCGCCCGCCCGCAGCAGCTGATGCGCGACGGCACGATCAGCGGGCACATCATCGCGCACGAGTGGGCGCACTACCTGAGCAACCGCCTCGTCGGCAACGCGAACGGGCTCACGAGCCAGCAGGGCGGCGGCATGGGCGAGGGCTGGAGCGACTTCGTCTCGCTGCTCACGACCGTGCGCGAGGGCGACGCCCTGTCGGGCTGCTACCCCGTCGGGTGCTACGTGCTGAGCGGCAACCTCGTCGCCTCGAACGCCTGGTACTTCGGCATCCGCCGCTACCCCTACTCGACCGACATGACGAAGAACCCGCTCACGTTCCGCCACATTTCGAACGGCCAGTCGCTGCCGGCCGGGCCGCCGATCAACGGCGATCCCACCGGGGTCAACAACGCCGAGGTGCACAACACGGGCGAGGTCTGGTGCACGATGCTGTGGGAGTGCTACGCCGCCCTGATCGGCGACTCGGGCCGCCTCACGTTCGACGAGGCCCGCTCCCGCATGGCGGACTACCTCGTCGCAGGCCTCGCGCTGACGCCGAACGCGCCCACGCTCGTCGAGGCGCGCGACGCCATGCTGGCCGCGGCGCTCGCCGCCGACCCCGCGGACTTCGCGCTCATGACGCAGGCGTTCGCCAAGCGCGGCCTGGGCACCGGCGCCGTGGCGCCCGACCGCAACGACTCCAGCAACTCGGGAGCGATCGAGAGCTACGCCGTGGGCGGTGACCTGGCCATCGTGTCGGCCAGCCTGACCGACGACGTGCACAGCTGCGACGACGACACGTACCTCGACGACGGCGAGCGCGGCACGCTCTCGATCCAGGTCGCGAACACCGGCTGGTCCTCGCTGTCGGCGACCTCCGTGACCGTCTCGAGCCCGAACGCGTCCGTGTCGTTCCCCGGCGGCGACACGTTCCCGCTGCCGGCCACCCCGGCGCTCGGGGGCGCGACCTTGCACGTGCCGGTGGACCTCGCCGGCGCCGCCGCCGGCGAGCTGCTGGCGTTCACCGTCCAGGCGGACGATCCGGGCCTGCTGGTGCCGGGCCCGCGCACGCTGGCCGTGCACGACGTGGCGCAGGTCGACGAGACGCCTGCGAACACCGACTCGTTCGAACCGCACGGCCTCTTGTGGACCGTCGGCGAACTGCTGCCCGCCAGCGCGGGCGGCGGCTGGTCCCGCGTGGAAGTGACGCCCGGCGCGCACGAGGCGCACGTCGACGACGCCGGCGGGCCCTCGGACTG
>CAZIXL010000539.1:0-2916 GCA_964542885.1 uncultured bacterium | reverse complement strand
CCCACGTAGGTCGAGACGATGGCCTTGCCCTGCGCGGCGACGTCGATCCACGCGCCCGCGGTGCGCGGCGAGAGCACGACGTCGTTGGAATCGACCGCGGAGACCGCGACGACGTCGTCGCGGTTGCCCAGGTAGGCGGCCGACGACGACGAGTTGCCGGCCGCGTTCGCGATCGCCACGCCCGCACGCGTCGCCGCGGTCACGGCCGCGCCGAGGCCGCTGCCCGTCGAGTCGATCGACTCCCACGAGGCGTTGATGATCGTGGCGCCCATGCGCGTCGCGTAGCGGATCGCCTGCGCCGCGTAGGTCATGCTCACGGCGGCGTTCGGCTGCACGCCGACCGCCCACGCCATGCGCAGCGGCATCAGGCGCACCTCGGGCGCCACGCCGGCGATGCCGATGCCGTTGTTCGCGATCGCGCCGACGAGCCCGGCGACCGCGGTGCCGTGGCCGGCGAAGTCGTTCGGGTCGTTGTCGGCGTCGAGCACGTCCTCGCCGGCGACCGAGATCGAGAAGGCCTTCGACACGAAGTCCCAGCCGTGCACGTCGTCCACGTAGCCGTTGCCGTCGTCGTCCACGCCGGGCAGGCCGTTCGCCTCGGCCACGTTGGTCCACAGCTGCGAAGGGCCGCTGCCGTCGCCGCCCAGGTCCGGGTGGTAGGGCAGCACGCCGCTGTCGAGGATCGCGACCACGATGCTGCTGTCGCCGTTCTCGACGTCCCACGCCTCGGGCGCGCGCAGGTCGTGCCCGGGCGCGTCAACCTGGTGGAGCCACGTGCAGCTCGTGAAGAGCGAGTCGTTCGGGATCGCCGAGACGGGCAGCGTCGCGACGGGCAGCGCGAGCGCCACGCCGGGCGTCGCCGCGAAGCGGTCGAGCGCGTCCTCGAGCCGCGTGCCCGGCGCCAGGTGCGCGAGCCAGAACTGCGTGAAGTCGGGCGCGCCGGGATCGTCGGGCGGCACCTCGCCCGGGAACTCGGGCTCGAACACGCAGCCGCCGAGCGCGGCCGCGGTCGCGTCCACCGTCGCGAGCCCGATCGCGAGCGCCTGCCGGGCGCGCGTCGGGCCGGCCGCGCGCGGCAGCACCGCGCGGGTCGCCGCCGGCGTGAGCCGCAGTTCGACCAGGTCGCCCGCGTAGCTGCGGGGACCCGCGTCCACGCCGGCCCGCTGGACCGGCAGGTCGAGCCGGGCCGCGGGGGCGGCCGCCGGCAGGGCCGCGAGGGCGGCTCCCATGTAAAGGAGGAGGGCGATGGGCCTGATCATGAGCGGTTCGCGACCGGCGGGCACCAGGCCCGTCCGATCGCGAGTGACGAAAGTGTAACGTTCGGGCCCGCCCGGCGCGACCGCGCTTTTCGCGCGCAGGCCGTTCGGCTTGACGCATCCGCTCCCCCTGCCCACACTCGCGCCCGAATCCAACCCGGCGCTCACGAGCGCCCCTCGATCCCTCCCACCGTGCGGGAACCATGGCCGAGAACATTCGCGAACGGCTCCGCCAGATGCTGCTCGAGCGCTCGATGCGCTTCGGCGAGTTCGTGCTCAGCTCGGGCGCGACGTCGAACTACTACATCGACGTGCGCAAGACGAGCCTGCATCCCGAGGGCCTCAAGCTGATCTCGAAGCTCTTCTGGCAGCAGCTCGAGAACGACGACGTCACCGCGGTGGGCGGCCTCACGCTCGGCGCCGACCCGCTGGTGGCGGGTGTCCTGTGGTGGAGCCACGAGATGGGCAAGCCGCTCGAGGGCTTCCTCGTGCGCAAGATGCCCAAGGACCACGGCATGCGCGGCCAGGTCGAGGGCAACCTCGCCGGCCACAAGCGCGTCGCGATCCTCGACGACGTGATCACGAGCGGCGAGAGCGCGCTCATCGCCGCCGAGGCCGCCGAGTCCTACAAGGCCGAAGTGGTGCGCGTGCTCGCCGTGGTGGACCGCGGCCAGGGCGCCCCGCAGATCTTCCAGCAGCGCGGCTACCCGTTCACGCCGCTCTTCACGATCGGCGAACTGCTGCCGGCCGAGAAGTAGACGCTCGCGGGCGGGCGCCGGACGCGCCCGCTCGCAGTCGGCGCCCGTCCCCAGCGGGCGCAAACAGGCACCGCAAGCGCGGCGCGCCATCCGCCGATAACCCACGGCGACCACTCCCAGCCGGCCCCCGACGAACCACGAAAGACCCGGGATGTTCGAAAAGCACTTCGGCCTGCGCGAAAACCCCTTCCCCGCCGGACACCAGATGCGCTTCCTGTATCCCAGCCGGGAGCACCAGGAGGCGCGTGCCCACCTGCGCTACGGGATCGAGAATCGCGAGCCGTTCGTCCTGATCACGGGCGAGGTCGGCACGGGCAAGACGACCGCGCTGTACGACGCGCTGGCCGAGTGGGGCGCGCAGGTGAGCGTGGCGCTGATCACGAACTCCGCGCTCACGCGCTCCGAGCTGCTCGAGGAGATCTGCCTGCGCTTCGGCGTCGCGATCCCTCCCGATTCGAGCAAGCCCAAGATGCTCGCGCTGCTCGAGCGCCACCTGCTCGGCATTCGCTCGCGCGGCGAGCACGCCGTGCTGCTGCTCGACGAGGCGCAGAACCTGGCCACCGAGCTGCTCGAGGAGATCCGCCTGCTCTCGAACGTCGAGAGCGGCGGCGAGAAGCTGATGCAGATCTTCCTCGTGGGCCAGCCCGAGCTCGAGGCCAGGCTCGCGCGCCCCGAGCTGCGCCAGCTGCGTCAGCGCATCACCGTGCACTACCGGCTGAACCCGCTCTCGCCCGAGGAGACGGCGGGCTACATCCACCACCGCCTGTCGGTGGCCGGCGGCAACGCGTGGGCCTCGTTCCCGCCCGAGAGCTGCCGCGAGGTCTACCGCTTCACGCACGGCATCCCGCGCGAGATCAACACGGTCGCCTCGCAGGCGATGATCACCGCGTACAGCGAGAACG
>CAZIXL010000538.1:0-2938 GCA_964542885.1 uncultured bacterium | reverse complement strand
CGGCCAGACCCTCGGCGGCGAAGTACTCCTCGCGCGGGCTGGCGAGTCCCGCGCGACGGCGCGCTTCCGCGCCACTGCTCCATGCGCCGCGCACCACGCCGCCCGGCGAGGCCACCCGGCCCGGCACGCGCAGCGGATGCGTCGACGCGGAGCGCGCCGAGGATCGCGGCTCCACGTGGCGCAAGGTTACGCTCGCACGGTCGCGCTCGGCCACCCACCCGCCGGTGAGCGCCACGCGCGCGCCTCCGCGTGCGTCGCACGCCAGCCGGTCGAGCGCCTCGAGCGGTCCGCGCGTGAGTCCCCCGGCGCGCGGCGCGACTCGCGCCCACAGCGTGCGCAGCGCCAGACGACGGGTCGCGGCAGGGTAGGTAGCCCACCCCCGGGAATCAAGCGTGGTCACGTCCGGTTGGATGCGGCATCGGCGCGCGCGGATGGGGGCGCCCCGACGGCGCCGCTGCGCAGCGGCTTCGGCCGCTTCCCGGGCGGCCGCCACGGCGCGCTGGGCGAGCCGTCCGCGCGCGCCGGGCCGCGCCCCGCCGGGGGCGGCCGCGAGCAGGGCGGGGACCACGCCGTGGCGGACGCGGTTGCGGGTGTGGGCGCTCGAGCGGTTGGTGGCGTCATCGCGCCACGGCTGGCCGGCCGCGCGCAGGTCGGCCTCGATCGCCTCGCGGGTGGCGCCGAGCAGCGGGCGCACGAAGCCGGCGCGGCGTTCCGGGATGCCGGCGAGGCCGGTCAGGCCGGTGCCGCGCATCAGGCGCATGAGCAGGGTCTCGAGCTGGTCGTCGGCGGTGTGCGCGGTCGCGATCGCCGTGGCGCCGCAGGCGCGGGCGGCGCGGCGCAGGAACGCGCGCCGCGCCACCCGCAGGCCCGCCTCGCCGCCGCCGCGCTCGTCCGGCGCCAGGCGCTCGCTCGTGAGCGGCACGCCGAGCGACTCGCACAGGCGCGCGACCCAGCGCGCGTCGGCGCGCGAGGCGGCGCGCAGGCCGTGGTCGAGGTGCGCGGCGTGGAGCACGAGGCCGGACGCGGGCGCGAGCGCGTGGAGGGCGATCAGCAGCGCGGTGGAGTCGGCGCCGCCGCTGACCGCGACCAGCAGCCGGGTGCCCCGGGGCAGCGCGCACGGCCCCCGCAGGGCCTGGCGCAGCACGGGCTCGAGGCGGCGAAGTCGCATGCGGTCCCGCGGAAGCCGGCGCGAGCCGCGGGCTGCGCGGTGGCGCGCCGAGAGATGGTGCCAGGGGGGAGAGTTGAACTCCCGACCAAGGGCTTATGAGTCCCCTGCTCTACCACTGAGCTACCCTGGCGTGATCCGTGTGGCGGGGAGGCGCGGGACCGCGGTCGCAAGCCAACGACTGCAACGACTTGCCGGTTCGAAAAGCGGGCCGTGGAAGCCTCACGCACCGAGCGGACCCGGGAAACTAGGCAAGCCCCATCGCACTGTCAAGCATGCGAACGCCGCCTATTCCCGCCCTTCCGGGGCGTGCTCGCGCAGCCAGTTCCACACCGCCCGCATCGCCCGCAGGTCGTCCTCGTTGTACTCGCGCACCTCGGCCAGCAGGCGCTCGCGCTCCTCCGCATCGGCCGTTCGGCGCGCACGCTCGAAGCGCGCGAGCGACCACTCCGACCCGGCCTCCGGGTTGCGCCAGGCGAAGCCCATCCACGGCGCCACGTACTTGATCGAGTAGGAGCGCAGCGGCAGCCGCACGCTCTGGTCGAGCGCGCGCTTGAGGTCGAAGCACGCCGCGACGAGCCGCGCCGCGACGCCGTCGGGGTCGCCGAGTCGCGCGGCGTAGCGGCGCAGCCAGAGCGGCTCCGCGGCGTCCCAGTGCACGCAGCGCAGCCCGGGGTGCGCCGCGAGCAGCGCCGCGGCGCGGGCGAGGAACGCGCGCCAGGTGGCCGCGTCGTCCGCACGCGCGCCGGTCGCGACGAAGGCTTCGCCGGGGGGCGCGGGCGTGCCGTCCTCGAGTGCGATCCCCCACAGGTAGATCGGCGTCTCGGCTTCCTCGCCGCGCGCGTCGCCCTCGACGTCGAACCACAGGAGCGGCGGGCCCGGGAGCGCGGGCGCCCTCAGCCATTCGGCGCGGTCGTCGCGCCAGGCCTGCGCCACGCGCACGGCACGCCGCGCGGCCTCGCGCCGCGCGCCCGCGGGCAGGCGCGCGGGATCGAACGCCGCCAGTTCCTCGATCGTGCGGACCCCGAGCGCGTGCCAATCGCCGGCGTCGCGCGAGTGCACCTCGGGCAGCAGTTCGATGCGGCGCTCGCGCTCGGCGCGGTCCCAGCAGTGCGCGTAGAACGGGCAGCGCCGGCACGTCGAGTGCGACAGCAGGACGTCGGGTTCGTCGGGCGATTCCAGCACCGCCTCGGCCGAGCGCACGAGCGCCTCGTACTCGGCCGCCGGCGCCGGCTCGACCACCGTCACCACGCCGTCGCCGCCGGCCACCTCGAAGCGCGCGGGTACGAGGTCCGTCGCGGCCGCGAGCACGTGGCGCACGTGCGCGAGCTGCAGCGCGAGGTCCTGGTGCTGCGCGGGCCGCAGCGCGAGCCGCACCTCGAGCACCACCAGGTCGTCGCCGTCGCGGTAGAGGAAGTCCGGTTGCGCGGAGCGGCGGCCGTCGGGTGTGAGCAGCGCGGGCTGGTGGAGCGGCCGCGTGCCCTCGCGCAGCCAGCGCACGCTCTCGGCGGCGGCGTCCTCGAACGAGCCCTCGCGCCGCCAGATCGGGCCGACCAGTCCTGCGAAACGCGCGGCGATCCGGGCCTCGTGCTCGTGGCCTCGTTCGCGCAGCACGGGGCCGTGCTCGGTCACCGGCGAGGCCGCGTGCTGCGCGTGGTGGCGCAGCCACAGCCGGCGCCCGCAGCCGCGCGCGGCCGCGAGGACCTGGGCCGTGATGCGCGGCGGCCGCGGCGCGGGTGAGGCGTCCGTCATCGCCCGCGCCGTCGTCAGACG
>CAZIXL010000537.1:0-2941 GCA_964542885.1 uncultured bacterium | reverse complement strand
GGTTCCGGCCCGGAGCGGCTGGCGACGCTCGCCCGCGTGGCTTCCGCCCGCGCGAGGAGGGCGCCGGCCCGCCGCGCGAAGGTCGTTTCGAGCGCGGTCCGCGGCCGCAGCGTCCCTCCGGGCCACGGCCGTTCGCGCCGCGCCGCGACGAGCGCGCGGGCGAGCGCCCGCGCTTCGAGCGTCGCGGCCCGAGCACGCGTTCGCCCGGCGACCGGCCGCCGGGACGCTTCGACCGCGGCCAGGCGGGCGCGGTGAATCGCTCGCGCCCGGCGTACGAGGGCGGTGGCTCGCGCGTGCGCTGGCGCCGGGACGGTCGTCCCTCGCCGGCGACGCCGCCGCGCTGGCCGGGTCGTGCGGCCGCCGGCCCCGCGCCCGAGGCGGCGCAGCGCGGTCCGCGCGCGACGGCGTTCGAGGGCAGCGCGCCGCCGCTGCCGGCGGACCCGCGTGAAGCGGCGCTGCGCATCCTGCACGCCGTGGACACGCGCAGCGCCTTCAGCGACCGGCTGCTCGACGGCGCGCACGCGCGTGCCGGCGACGACCCGCGCGACCGTGCGCTGCTGCACGAGCTGGTCAAGGGCACGCTGCGCTGGCGCGGGCGCCTCGACTGGGCGCTCGACCGCCGCGTGCACATCGGCCTCGAGGCCGTGCAGCCGTGGATCCGCAACGTGCTCCGGCTGGGCGCCTACCAGGTGCTCATGCTCGACCGCATCCCGCCGCACGCCGCGGTGGACGAGTCGGTGAAGCTCGCGCACAAGTACGGCCATCCGGGCGCCGCCGGGCTCGTGAACAGCGTGCTGCGCCGGCTGGTCGAGGAGAAGGACACGATCGAGTGGCCGGCCGGCGACGACGCGGCGTCGCTGTCGGTGTTCGGCTCGCACCCGGTGTGGATGGTCGAGCGCTGGCTGGCGCGCTTCGGCCCCGACGAGACGCGGGCGCTGCTGCTCGCGAACAACCGCTCGGTGCCGACCGGCCTGCGCGTGAACGCGCTGCGCGGCTCGCGCGAGCAGCTGGTGGCGAAGCTGGCCGCCGAGGGCGTCGAGGCGCGCCTCGCGGACCTGTCGCCCGACCTCGTGTGGGTCGAGGGGCACCAGTCGCCCGCCAACCTGAAGGCGTTCCGCGAGGGCTGGTGCACGGCGCAGGACGAGAGCGAGGCGCTCGTCGGCCGGCTGCTCGCGCCCGAGGCGCACGAGCGGCTCCTCGACCTGTGCGCGGCGCCGGGTGGCAAGAGCACGCACCTCGCCGAGTTGATCGGTGACGAGGGCGAGGTGTGGGCCATGGAGCGCGACGCGCACCGCGTGGCGTCGCTCGAGGCCACGATCCAGCGCCTGGGCCAGCACGCGATCCACGTCGTGCACGGCGACGGGCGCACGTACGCGTTCCCGATGCCGTTCGACCGCGCGCTCGTCGACGCGCCGTGTTCGGGGCTGGGCGTGCTGGCGCGCCGCGCCGACGCGCGCTGGCGCAAGGGGCCCGACATGTTCGCCGAGCTGCCGCCCGTGCAGCTCGAGCTGCTCGACGCCGCGGCGCGCCGCGTGCGGCCGGGCGGGCTGCTCGTCTACAGCGTGTGCACGTTCGAGCCCGAGGAGACCGACGACGTGATCGCGCGGTTCCTGGAGTCGCACCCGGACTTCAGGCTCGAGAGCGCGAAGGGCACGGTGCCCGACGCGGTGCTCACGCCCGAGGGCACCGTGCGCGTGCTGCCGCAGCGCGACGGCTGCGACGGGGCGTTCGCCGCGAGGCTGAGGAAGGCGTGAGCGACGGCCCGGTCGATCCCCGCCCGAGCCCCGGCGGCGCGCCGCCGGTGGAACGCCGGCGTGGCCACCCGCTGCGCGAGACGGTCGGCGTGCTGCTCGGCGCGCTGCTCGCGTTCGCGGTGGGCCTGGGGATCTTCAACGGCATCGTGATGCCGCGGCTGATCCACAGCGGTGGGGAGGTTCGGGTTCCCGACCTGGCCAACCTCACGCTCGACCAGGCCGAGCGCGCGCTCAAGCCGGCGGGACTGCAGCTCTCGCGCGCCGGCGAGCGCTTCGACCCGTCGGTGCCGCGCGGCTTCATCCTGTCGCAGGACCCTCCGCCCGACACGCCCATGCGCGGCAACCGGCGCGTGCTCGTCACGGTCAGCCTCGGCGAGGAGTTCAGCTCCGTTCCCGAGCTGTTCGGGCAGTCGCGCCGCGGCGCGCAGCTGCTGCTCGAGCGCGCCGGCCTCAAGGTGGGCGGCCTCACGCGTGCGCCCAACGACGAGGTGGGCCAGGACCTGATCGCGGGCTCCGACCCGCCGGCCGAGACCGTGCTGCCGCGCAACACGCCGGTGTCGCTGCTGATCTCGACGGGCACCATGCCCGACGTGTTCGTGATGCCCGACCTCACGGGCCGCGAGATCAGCGGCGTGCGCCGGCAGCTCGAGGCGATGGGCTTCCGCGTGTTCGTGCCGCCGGCCGCCGCGAGCGTCGGGCCGATCGTGTCGCAGTCGCCGCCCGCGGGTTCGCGCGTGACGACGGACACGCAGGTCGTGCTGCAGGCCACGAGCCGCGTGCTGCGCTGATGGCCGGGACGTCCGGCACTCCGGCGACTCCCGCGCCCTCGCTCGCCCGCGTCGTGCTGCCCGCCGAGCACGGCGGCTGGGCGTTCCTCGGCGAGCCGATCGTGCTCGGGCTGCTCGTCGCGCCCTCCTGGTCCGGCGCGTGCGTGGCGCTCGCCGCCGTCGCCGGCTTCCTGGCGCGCCAGCCGCTGCGGCTCTTCCTGGGCGACCGCCGCAGGGGCCGGCGCTACCCGCGCACCGTGCTCGCCGAGCGCGCGTTCGCCGCGCTCGCGCTGGCCGGCGCACTCGCGGTGGCGGGGGCGATCCTGCTCGCGCGCGGCCCGGTGATGTTCGCGCTCGGCCTGGCGGCGCCGCTCGGCGCGCTCGCGCTGGCGCTCGGCCTGGGCCAGCGCTCGCGCGAGG
>CAZIXL010000536.1:469-2951 GCA_964542885.1 uncultured bacterium | reverse complement strand
CGACAACCTCACCCACACGATGAAGGTGGTCACGCACGCGCGCGGCGGCGACGATCCCGACAAGGCCTACGACGCCGCGGTCGCGCGGCTCAACGCCGAGGTCGAGCGCCTGCGCAAGCCGCTGGCGTGGATCGAGCCGCCGGCGTGGGGCGAGGCGGGCGAGCCCGAGTCCACGGTCTCGCGCGAGCGCTTCATGGCCGCGGTCGAGACGGCCAAGGAGCACATCCGCGCGGGCGACATCTTCCAGGTCGTGCTCAGCCACCGCATGAGCGCGGCCGTCTCGCAGCCGGCGTTCGAGGGCTACCGCGCGCTGCGCATCACGAACCCTTCGCCGTACATGTACTACCTGCGCCTCGGCGACTTCACGATCGTCGGCAGCTCGCCCGAGGTGCTGGTGCGCCGCACCGACGCCACGATCGAGGTGCGCCCGATCGCCGGCACGCGGCCGCGCGGCCGCACCGCCGACGAGGACCGCGCGCTCGAAGAGGAGCTGCGCGCGAGCGAGAAGGAGCGCGCCGAGCACCTGATGCTCGTGGATCTCGGCCGCAACGACGTCGGCCGCGTCGCCGAGTTCGGCACGGTCGAGACCAACGAGTACATGGTGGTCGAGCGCTACTCGCAGGTCATGCACCTGGTCTCGAACGTGCGCGGCCGCGTGCGCGGCGAGCTCGCCCCGCTCGGGGTCGTGAGCGCCACGTTTCCCGCCGGCACCGTGAGCGGTGCCCCCAAGGTGCGCGCCATGGAGATCATCGAGTCGCTCGAGCCGGTGCGCCGCGGCATCTACGCCGGCGCCGTCGGGCACTTCGACTACCATGGCAACCTCGACCTCGCGATCGCGATCCGCACGCTCGTCTACGCGAACGGCCGCGCGTACTGGGGCGTCGGCGCGGGCATCGTGGCGGACTCGGACCCCGCCGAGGAGTGGCAGGAGACGCTGAACAAGGGCCGCGCGCTGTGGCTGGCGGTGCAGCGCGCGGAGCGGGGGGCGCGATGATCGTCGTCATCGACAACTACGACTCGTTCACCTACAACCTGGTCCAGTACCTGGGCCAGCTCGGGGCGCAGGTCGCCGTGTACCGCAACGACCAGGTGACCGTGGACGAGATCAAGGCATCCGCGCCGCAGGGCCTGCTGATCTCGCCGGGACCGGGCGAGCCGAAGGACGCGGGCATCTCGGAGGATGCGATCCGCGCACTCGCGGGCGAGGTCCCGATCCTGGGCGTGTGCCTGGGCCACCAGGCGATCGGCGAGGTGTTCGGCGGGCGCGTCGTGCGCGCCCAGCGCCTGATGCACGGCAAGACGAGCCCGATCCTGCACAAGGGCCGCGGGCTCTTCGCCGGGCTCGACAACCCGTTCGAGGCGACGCGCTACCATTCGCTCATCGTCGAGAAGGACAGCCTGCCCGAGGTGCTCGAACCCGTCGCCTGGACGCCGGAGGGCGAGCTGATGGGGGTCAAGCACCGCGAGCACGAGACGTGGGGCGTCCAGTTCCACCCCGAGTCCGTGCTCACCGCGCAGGGCCCGCGCCTGGTCGAGAACTTCCTCACGTTGTGCCGCCAGCAAAGGAGAGTTTCGGCTTGATCCAGACCGCCATCGCCCGCGCCGTCGCGAAGGAGGACCTCTCGCGCGAGCTCGCGCGCGCGACCATGGAGCAGGTGCTCGCCGGCGAGGCCACGCCCTCGCAGATCGCCGGCCTCGCGATCGCGCTGCGCATGAAGGGCGAGACGCCCGACGAGATCGCCGGGTTCGCCGAGGCGATGCGGAGCCGCGTGCCGCCGCTGCACACGAAGCGCAAACCGCTGCTCGACACCTGCGGCACCGGCGGCGACAACGCCGGCACGTTCAACATCTCGACCACGGTCGCGATCGTCTCCGCCTCGTGCGGCGTCGCGGTCGCCAAGCACGGCAACCGCGCGGTGTCGAGCCGCACCGGCAGCGCCGACGTGCTCGAGTCGCTGGGCGTGAAGATCGACCTGACGCCCGAGAGCGCGGGCCGCTCGCTCGACCTGCTCGGCATCACGTTCCTGTTCGCGCCCAACTACCACACCGCGCTGCGCCACGCGAACACCGCGCGGCGCGAGATCGGCGTGCGCACGGTGTTCAACGTGCTCGGCCCGCTCACCAACCCGGCCGGCGCGCGCCGCCAGTTGCTGGGCGTGTTCTCCGACGGCCTGGTCCGTCCGGTCGCCGACGTGCTGCGGCTCCTCGGCAGCGAGACCGCGTGGGTGGTGCACGGCCGTGACGGCCTCGACGAGCTGTCGGTGTTCGAGACCAACCACGTCGCCGAGTTGCGCGACGGCGAGATCCGCGAGTTCGAGGTCGACCCCCGGGCGCTGGGCCTCGCGCATGCCGACCGCACGCAGGTGAGCGGCGGCGACGCGGCGACCAACGCCGAGCGCATCCGCGCCGTGCTCACCGGCGAGCCGGGCGCCGCGCGCGACATCGTGCGGCTCAACGCCGGCGCCACGCTGGTGGTGGCGGG
>CAZIXL010000536.1:0-459 GCA_964542885.1 uncultured bacterium | reverse complement strand
GGCGAACGACCTCGCCGAGGGCATCGCCCGCGCCACCGAGGCGATCGACCGCGGGGCCGCCTCCGCCAAGCTGGCGGAGCTCGCCGCGTTCCGCGGCTAGCGAGGGAGGCATGTTCTGCCGAGGTTGCGGACAGCAGGTCCCACCGGGCTCGGCCTTCTGCCCCTCGTGCGGGCTTCCGACCGCGGAGGGCGACATCAGCCCGCGACGCCGTCTGGCCGCGTTGCTGCTCTGCGTGTTCCTGGGGGTGTTCGGCGCGCACCGCTTCTATGTCGGCAAGATCGGCACCGCGCTGCTGATCCTCTTCACGGCGGGCGGCTTCTTCGGACTGTGGGTACTCGTCGACGCCATCCTGATCGCGGTCGGGTCGTTCCGGGACCAGGAGCGCCGGCGCGTGGTGCTCTGGACCTGATCCGATGACACCTCCGCACGACCGCGGCGCCGACTTCCTCGCGCGCATC
>CAZIXL010000535.1:0-2954 GCA_964542885.1 uncultured bacterium | reverse complement strand
ACCCGATTGCGGGACCCGCCTTCGGCGGGTGCCCGGCTCGGTCGTTCGTCACTGCGGAGTGTCCCGGGGGACACACCTCGTTCCTCACTCGCTCGCCGCCTTGCACTCGGGTCTTAATCCGGACCCGAGGGGCGACGCCTTCCTGAACGGCGCCTCGTCCGCCCGGACGGGGCGTTCGTCGTTTCGCGGCGGCCCCGCGGTGGTCCGCCCGCGGGGCCACTGCTAGAGTGCCGCCCATGCGATCGATCGCCCTTCTCGTCGTCCTCGCCGCGCTCGCCGCGCCCGCGGCCCACGCCGCGGCGCCCGCGAAGGCGGCCGTGTCAAAGGCCGCGCCCGCGAAGCCGATGGTGCTGCCGTTCATCGAGGACGACTACACGCGCGCCGTGGCCGAGGCGAAGGCGCGCCAGGTGCCGCTCTTCATCGAAGCCTGGGCGCCCTGGTGACACACGTGCCGCTCGATGAGGGCCTACGTGTTCACCGACAAGGTCCTCGAGCGGCACGCCGGACGGTTCGTCTGGCTGGCCATCAACTCCGAACTCGCGAAGAACGCGCCCGTGCGCCGCAAGTTCCCCATTCCGGCGCTGCCGTCGTACTTCCTCGTGGACCCCGACAGCGAGACGGTGATCGTGCGCTGGGTCGGCGGCGCGAGCGCCGCGCGCTTCGACGCGTTCTTCGACGAGCAGCGCGCGGCGTGGGACCGGCGCCACGCGCCCGCCTCGGGTTCGCCGCTCGACGCCGCGCTCGCGCGCGCCGACGCGCTCTACGGCCGGGGTGACCATGCCGGCGCCGCGGCCGCGTACCGCGAAGCGCTCGCGGCGGCGCCCGCGGACTGGCGCGAATACTCGCGCGTCGTCGAGGCCGCGCTGTTCTCGATGTCCATGGCGGACGACAACGAAGGCGTGGTGACGCTGGCGCGCGAAGCGCTGCCGCGCGTGCGCAAGCGCGCGAGCGCGGTCACCGTCGCCGTGAGCGGACTCGACGGCGCGCTCGCGCTCGACAAGTCGCATCCGCAGCGGGCCGCGTGGGTCGCCGAGTTCGAAGCGGCGTGCCGCGAGATCGCGGACGACCCTGCGATCGTGGTCGAGGGCGACGACCGCTCGAGCCTGCTCGCCGACCTCGCGAGCGCCCGGCAGGACGCGGGCGACGAGGCCGGCGCGCACGCCGCGCTCGAGCGCTGGTCGCGATTCCTCGACGCCGAAGCCGCGAAGGCGAAGACGCCCGACGCGCGCGCGGTGTTCGATTCGCACCGGCTCTCGGCCTACCTCGAGCTCGGCACGCCCGAGAAGGCGGTGCCGATGCTGCAGGCGTCGGAGCGGGCGATGCCCGACGACTACAACCCGCCCGCGCGTCTCGCCGCGGCGTACAAGGCGATGAAGCGCTGGGACGACGCGCTCGCCGCCTCGGACCGCGCGATGGCGAAGGCCTACGGGCCCCGCAAGCTGAACTTCTACCAGCTGCGCTCCGAAGTGTTCGAAGCGAAGGGCGACTTCGAAAACGCCCGCAAGACGGTCGAGGACGCGATCGCCTTCGCCGAGGCGCTGCCCGAGGGCCAGCGCTCGCAGGGGCGGATCGACGGCTTCAAGAAGCGGCTCGCCGGCCTCGCCGGAAAGTAGCCGCTCCGGTCTCCGCCTCACGCCGGGCGCCCCGCGTCGGGCAGCGCGAAATCCCTGTTTTTCGCGCCCCGGCGTGTGATCCCGCGCGCCGGCGTCCGTTGGCTTCCTCGTAGACCGACCCACCCCACCGAGGAGCCTCCCATGCATTCCCGTCCGTCGTTCCGATCGGCGCTCCTGTGCGCCCTGTTCGCCCTGACCAGCCCCCTCGCCGCCCGCGCCGCCAACGTTCCGACCGAGACGAACGGCCTCACGCTCTCGGGCTGGACGGTCGAGGGCAACGTGAACTTCCGCCGCTACGGCGCCTCGACGGTCACGGCCGGCGACGTGAACGGCGACGGCTACTCCGACTTCCTCGTCACCCGTTCGGGCTCGACCTCGGGCACCGGCACCGCGGACCTCTACTACGGCACCGCGACCGGCCCCGCGCTCACGCCCGGCTGGACGCGCACCGGCTGGACGCAGGAGCCGCACGCGGCACCCGCGGGCGACGTGAACCACGACGGCTACGACGACTTCATCGTCGGCTGGGGCAGCCTGTTCGCCTCGGGCGGCCAGGTGAGCGTCTACTACGGCGGGCCGGGCGGACCCGGCGCGACGCCGTTCACGCTCAACACCGGCACCGGGAGCGGGCTCGGTTACTCGTTCGGGCCCGCGGGCGACGTGAACGGCGACGGCTTCGACGACATCGTCGTGGGCGATCCGACCGCGACCTGCACCGGCACCTCGTCCGGCACGTTCGGCCTCTACTACGGCGCCGCGGGCGGCCTCACCGCGGGGAACAGCGCGCTCTACTGCGGGTTCTTCTGCGGCGTCGGCGCGCAGTTCGGCTTCTCGGTCCACGGCGCGGGCGACGTGAACGGCGACGGCTACGCCGACGTCGTCGTGGGCGCGCCGAACTACAACGGCGGCTCGGGCGCGATCGGCCGACTGTGCGTGTACTTCGGTTCGGCGGGCGGACTCGGCGGCACGTTCCAGATCCCGCCCGTGATCATCAACGGCTTCCAGACCGGCGCGCGCTTCGGCGCGTGCGTCTCGACGGCCGGCGACTTCAACGGCGACGGCTATGCCGACGTCGCGGTCGGCGCGCCGAACATGGGCGGCAGCGGCTTCTTCGAGTTCGGCAGCGCGTGGGCCTACTGGGGCGGTCCGAGCGGGCCTTCGACCGGAAATCTGGTGTGGCTCTGCGACGGCGGAAGCACGTTCGCGCACAACGGCGCGATCCTCGGGCCCGCGGGCGACGTGAACGGCGACGGCTATGCCGACGTGGCGGTCGGCGCCCCGGACTACGACGGCCCCAGCACGACCGATCAGGGCGGGGTGACGGTGGTGCTCGGACGCTCC
>CAZIXL010000534.1:0-2960 GCA_964542885.1 uncultured bacterium | reverse complement strand
GGCGCCGTTCACGTGCAGGTCGTCGACGGCGACGTAGGCGTCGAACTGCTTCACGATGCCCTTCGTGCGGCGCTGGAACTCCTGCGCGTCCTTCTTCGTCCACCACTCCGCGAGGTTGCCGTGCTCGTCGAACTGGCGGCCCTCGTCGTCGAACCCGTGGGTGATCTCGTGCCCGATCGTGGTGCCGCCGGCGTAGGCGTAGACGATCGCGTCGTCGACCAGCGAGTCCGCGATGCCGGGCAGGATGAAGATCGCCGCCGGCAGCACGATCTCGTTGTTCGACGGGTTGTAGTAGGCGTTGTACGTCTGCGGGGTCATGTCCCACTCGGTGCGGTCCACCGGCTTGTGGAGCTTGGCGATGTAGTACTCGCTCAGCCACGCGTTCCCGCGCAGGACGTTGCCCAGGTAGTCGCCGGGCTTCACTTCGAACGTGGAATAGTCGCGCCAGTGCTCGGGGTAGCCCACTTTGCGCGTCACGGCGGCGAGCTTCTTCAGGGCCCGGTCCTTCGTCGCCTGGCTCATCCAGTCGAGCTCGCGGATCCGGTCGCGGAACGCGGCGAAGACGTCGTCGGTGAGCTTCTCGTAGCGCTGCTTCGTCGCCGGCGAGAAATAGCGCTGCACGTAGAGCTGGCCGAGGGCGTCCCCGAGGTAGTCCTCGGTCTGGTCGAGCATGCGCTTCCATTGCGGCCGCTGCGCCGGCGTGCCGTTGAGGATCGTGCCGTAGAAGCGGAAGTTCTCGGCGTCCCAGTCGCCGCCGGCGTCCGAGGCGAACGTGTGCGCGAGCTGCCAGCGCAGGTAGGTCTTCCACTCGCCGAGCGGCCGGGCCGACAATTCGCGCGCGAGGGCCTGGTAGAACTCGGGCTGGCCGACGATCACCGTGTCGACCCCGGTCACGTGCTGGCCGGCGAAGAAATCGCGCCAGCGCACGCCGGGCGCCAGGGCCGGAACCGCGTCGAGAGCGGTCGGGTTGTAGTTGGCCTGCGGGTCGCGCAGGGCCTCGAGCTTGCGCGAAGCGGCGGCGAGCGCCGTCTCGATCGCCATCACCGTGCCGGCGTGCCCGCGGGCGGCCGCCGAGTCCTCCCCCATCAGCCCGAACATGCGCGTCACGTGGACGACGTACTCCGAGCGCAGCATGCGCGAGCGGTCGTCGGTGTCGGAGTAGTAGTCGCGGTTCGGCAGCCCGAGGCCGCCCTGGTAGAGGTGCAGCACGTTCCGGTCGCTGTTCTTCTCGTCCTGGAAGATCGCGGGCGAGCACAGGCAGCCGACGCCCAGGTACTGCAGGCGCGCGGCGACGGCGAGCAGCGCGGGCAGGTCCTGCGCGCCGTCGATGGCGGCGAACTCGTCCTGGAGCGGCTTCAGGCCGCGGGCAGCGATCGCGGTGGTGTCCATGCCCGCCGCCCAGAAGTCGCCGATCTTCTGCGCGTTGGTGCCGGCGGGTGCGTTCGCGCGCGCCGATTCGCCGGTGATCTCGAGCAACCGCTGGTACGTCTCCTCCTGCACGACCTTCCCGATGCCCATCGAGCGCTCGGCCGGCGGGATCGGGTGGTTCGTGAGCCACTTGCCGACGGCGTAGTGGAAGAAGTCCTGGCGCGGGTCGACCGCGGGATCGATGAACTGGTCGAGGTAGTTCGCGGCGGTGGCGGTCGCGGCGCGCGCGGCCTGCGGCGGGACGATCGCGAGGAGCAGCGTGGCGGCGACGGCGATGAGGCGCTTCATGACGGGATCCCCGGGTGGTGACGACGCGTGAGCGGCGCGACGGTAGCGCAGCGTCCGGGGCGTGGCACGCCGCGGCCTGCGTGCGGAGGAGAACGGCGCACGAACGCGGCCGTGCACCGGCCCGCCGCGCCCGGGCCCGCCCCGGCGGCCCGTCGCCGGCCGGCCGCGCGCGACGTGCCCCGGAGTCCGGCTGGCCGCGCGCCGGGCCATTGACCGGCCGCGCCGCGGACTCCTACGATTTCCGGCGCCTGCATCGCTCCTGCGACCCGTCCGCCATCTCCCGAGGCCCCCATGCGCCGCTTCGCCCCGGCCCTTTTCGCCCTCCCGCTGCTGCTCGCGGCCGCTCCCGCACCCGCGGCTTCGCTCGCGCCCCGCACCCACGCGCTGTTGTCGGGCGCGACGGGCTGGAGCCGCCACTCGGTCGCCGCCGTCGGCCACGTCCGCGCCACCGCTGACCCGCTCGAGAGCGCGGGCAATGTCCTGGCGTTCTACTGCGACGCGACGGCTACCGACCTCGCGTTGCGCGTGAGCCTCGTCGCGCCGGTGGCCGTGCGTGACGGCGACCCGGTGTTCGCGCGCCGGGGCGTGCGCGTGGTGGTGCTGCTCGACGAGGGCGGCGGCGCGAACGCGGCCCTGCCGGCCCCGCTGCGCGGCGCGGCGCCGTTCGCGTGGGACCGCGCGGTCTTCCTCGACGCGCCGGCGCGCTCGGCCGCGCTCGCGCGCGCGGCGCGCGGGGACGTCGAGCCGCTGGCGGCGGAGCGCTTCGCCGACCACCTGGACCACGGCTGGCTCGCGGCCGCGGTGCCGTCCGGCGCGGCCGCGGCCGTGCGCGCGGCGGTGATCACGTTCCTGCCCGACGGGCGCGAGCTGGACCGGCTGGTCACGCCGCTCGGCGCGAACGCCCCCTCCGGCCAGACCAACGTCGCCTTCGTGCACCACGGCAACCAGGGGCTCGCCTACAGCGACGTGTTCGCCGGGCGCTCGGGGGCCGAGGGATCGAGCGGCTTCGACGAGGTGCTGCGCATCCACGAACAGAAGAGCGTCCCCGGCAACTTCCACCTCGCGGCGACGCTGCAGTCGTCGGCGGAGTGGAACCACCAGAACGGCGACCCGCTGGACTTCAACGGCTGGCTGCGCGCGGGCGTGACGAACGGCTGGGCCGCCATGCTGACCTCGGCCTACGCGCAGCCGATCATGCCGTTCCTGCAGGGTTCGATGAACGACTGGGCGATCGACCGCGACGT
>CAZIXL010000533.1:0-2961 GCA_964542885.1 uncultured bacterium | reverse complement strand
AAACGTGCTCGAAGTGCTCGACCGCGTGGCGCCGAAGCTCGCCGCGCCGCTCGTGCTGCACGCCTGCGGCCCGCACGCGATGCTGGCGGCGGTCGCGCGCTGGGCGCTGGCCAACGGCGCCGAGGCGTGGCTCGCGATGGAGAGCGTCATGGCCTGCGGCACCGGCGTGTGCCGCGGCTGTCCGCTGCCGCGCTCGGCGGAAGCGGCCGCGCGCGTGCTCGCCGCCGGCGAGGGCGCTGGGGCGGCGGCGCTCAAGGGCAACCCCGAATGGGCCATGTGCTGCACCGACGGCCCGGTGTTCGAGGCGCGCGAGCTCGACTGGGAGCGGGTCGAATGAGCGGCGCCTTCGCGTGGGGCAAGCCGCTCGCGCCCGGCCGCGTGGACCTGGCGGTGCGCCTGGGCTCGCTCGAGCTGCGCAACCCGGTGCTCACGGCCTCGGGCACGTTCGGCTACGGCGACGAGTACGCGCACGTCGTGGACCTGCGCCAGCTGGGCGGCGTCGTGACCAAGACGGTCACCGTTCAGCCGCGGCGCGGCAACTCGCCCGTGCGCATCGCCGAGACGGCGAGCGGCATGCTGAACTCGATCGGGCTCGAGAACGTGGGCCTGCACCGCTTCCGCACCGAGAAGCTGCCGCGCCTGCGCGCGCTCGAAGCGACCGTGATCGCGAGCGTCGGCGGCGAAACCGAGGACGAGCTGGCCGAGCTGCTCGAGGCGCTGGGCGGCGAGCCGGGCGTGGGCGCGTTCGAGATCAACTTCTCGTGCCCGAACGTGGCGGCCGGCGGCGCGCGCTACTGGGCGAGCCCGGCGCGGCTCGAGGCCACGCTGAAGCGCCTGCGCGGCCTCACCGCGAAGCCGCTGGTCGCCAAGCTCTCGCCCGACGTGACCGACATCCGCGACACCGCGCGCGCCTGCGAGGCGGGCGGCGCCGACGCGCTGACGGCGGTCAACACGTTCGTCGGCATGGCCATCGACCTCGAGCGCATGCGCAGCCGGCTCGGCCGCGCGACCGGCGGCCTGTCGGGCCCGGCGATCAAGCCGCTGGCGCTCGCGCGCTGCCACGAAGCCGCGCACGCGGTAATGATCCCGGTGATCGGCTCGGGCGGCATGTCGACCGGCCGCGACGCGCTCGAGTTCATCGCCGCCGGCGCCACCGCCGTGCAGGTCGGCACCGCGACGTTCGTCGAGCCGGGCGCGTCGGTGCGGATCGTGAACGAGATGCGCGAGTGGCTCGCCGCCCACGGCGTGGCCCGCATCTCCGACCTGCGCGGCGCCTTCGCCGCCCCGGCGGCGCAGGCCTGCGCGACGGAGGAACACGCATGAGCGGGGCGACTAGCACACCCTCCGAGCGGGTCGTTTATGTGCTGGGTGCCGGCTTTTCGCAGCCGCTTGGACTTCCGGTGATCTCCGATTTCCTGGAGAAGGCGCAGGACCAGTACGCAGCTCATCCGGAGAATTTCAAAGAGTTCCGTCTGGTGTTTGAGGAAGTTATTCGACTCTCTCGCGTTCGGCGCGCCTATCTGGCACCGCTGCACAACATTGAAGAGATCCTCTCTCTCTTAGAGATGCGGGACCTCCTGGGAGGCAAGAGGAGGAGCCGCAGGTTCGAACGCTTCATTTGCGACGTGATCAAGTACCACACTCCGGAGCCTACGCCCCGGGGCGATTTGAACCACTCCAACTGGCACAATCTGGTGTTCTCAAACCCAGCGCCGCTGGATGACTTCCTTCGCTTTGCACTCTGCCTTCTCGGGCTGCGAGTGGTAGACGATCGCTCGAGGATTCAGGCTCCGCTCTCTGCCAGTGTTCAGGTCACCCTTCGGGCCGCGAGTGCTGTTGACTATGCGGTGGTCACTCTGAACTACGATCGAGTACTTGAAGCATGTGCCGACCACATCAGCGAAGTCCTGGGCCATGACGTGGGGTTCTCGACCGACTCAAAGTCCGTCGAGGCGGGCGGTGTCCTTCTCGCGAAACTCCACGGCGATGTGGGGACCGGTTCCATAATCCCGCCCACCTGGAGCAAGGGAAGCAGAAAGGACTTCCAGCCGACCTGGAAACTCGCCTACGAAGCGCTCGCACAGGCAACGCAGATCCGGGTGATTGGGTATAGCCTCGCCGAGTCCGACACCTACGTGAGATACCTCCTGAAGGCGGCGGCGTTGGAATCGGGACGTCTTAAGCGTTTCGACATCCTCTGCAAGGACGATGGGGTCGGTACGGTCGAGCGAAGGTATCGCGAGTTCGTGGATCTTCCGAAGATGCGATTCAGGAGTGCGTCCACACTCTCTCTCCTTCAGGCGATTCAAAGGCCGCCAGTAGACACTTCGAACATTTCCCGATGCGTACTTACCTTCGGGAGTCTTGAAGCTGCCCACGAGCAGATCTTCCGCGAGGAACACGCATGAGCGGCACCCGTCCCGACTTCGCGATCGCGTTCGACGTGGCGTCGCTTTCGGAAGCGATCGCCCTGCACGAGCGTCTGGGACCGGGCGAGGAGCTGGCCAAGGTCGGGCTCGAGCTGTTCGCGGCCGAGGGGCCCGCGGCGGTGCGCGAGCTGAAGGCGCGCGGGCGGCGCGTGTTCCTGGACCTCAAGCTCCACGACATCCCCAACACGGTGAAGGGCGCCGCGGCCTCGGCCGCGCGGCTGGGCGCGGACCTGCTCACGGTGCACGCGACGGGCGGGGCCGAGATGGTGGCGGCCGCGGCCGCGGGCATCCGCGAGGCGGGCGGCGCGACGCGCGTGGTGGCGGTCACGATCCTCACGAGCCACGACCCGGCGCGCATGCCGGCGGGCTTCGCGTCGCCGTTCGACCTGCCGGCGACGGCGCTGGCGCTCACGCGCGAATCGCTGGCGGCGGGCGCGGCGGGCATCGTGTGCGCGGCACCCGACCTGCGCCGGCTGCGCGAGGCGCTGGGGGACGGCTTCTACGCGGTGACGCCCGGCATCCGCACGTCGGG
>CAZIXL010000532.1:0-2961 GCA_964542885.1 uncultured bacterium | reverse complement strand
ACCGCCCCAGCAGCCGGCCACGACGAGAAATACGAGCGCCCCGGCCCGCACGGCAAGCCGGGGCGCTTTCGCCGGAATCGAACGGAGCGTGTGGGGCACGCTCGTCACGGGCGTCGCTACTGGCCCACCATCTGGGCGCCGAGGTGGCCCAGGACGTCGTTGATCGGGTTCGCGACCGCGGTGCTCGCGCTGCCGGCGTACAGCAGGCCGACGGCGCGCGGGTTGGTCGAGACGTCCTCGACCATCAGCGAGCCGGAGTCGCCCGAGTTCAGGAACGAGCTGCGGCGCTGGCTGACGATGATCTGGCCCGTGAACGTCTTGGTGAAGGACGTGCCGGCGCACTCGGTCTCGTAGCCGACGCTGATCGTGGCGTTGAGGCCCGAGACGGAACCGCGCGTCAGGCCCGTCGTGCGGCCGCTCTTCTTGACCGCCTGGCCGACGAACGCGGCGGCAGTCGAGGCCGAGATCGTGCCGATCTCGAGGATGGCGCCGTCCGAGCGCACCATGCCCGAGCGCACCTGCGCGATCGCGCAGTCCACGTTCGGCGTGCTGGCGGGCGGGTAGAGCGTCGAGAGCGACGAGAGGTCGGCCACGATGTTCGTGTTCGACGTGCTGCAGTTGTTGTCCACGAGGCCCGGCTGGTTGATGTCGTCACCGATCGTCGCGACGTGGTTGTTGCCGCCGGAGACGACGTCGCCTGAGAACACGTGGCTGTTGCTGAGGATGTACTGGGTGTTGCCGATGTGCACCAGAGCGCCCAGCGTGCCGCTGCAGCAGTAGCCGTTCGCCACGTCGTTCACGTTGCCGCCCGACGTGCCGAGCTGGATCGGCGGGGTCTGCCTGGCGGTGTGGCTCACGCCACCGCCGCCACCCGGCTTGCCCTTGAACGCGTGGATCCGGCCGGTGACGTTCTGGATCACGTTGTAGCCGTCGAGCGTCGCCGGCAGGCGGCCGGCGCCCATCGGGCTCTCGGTCATGACCATGATCGCCGGGCGACCTTGCGCGTCCGCGGTGATCGCGGTGCCGACCACGCCGGACACCGCCATGAGCGCGGGCGTGTGCGAGAGCTGCGACCGCATCGCGGCCTGCAGCTCGACCTGCGTGGCCTTGATGCCGGCCACGGTCTGGATGGCGTCATCCGGACCGGTCACGAGGGAGGTCTTCTTGCTGCAGCTCGCGAGCAGCGCACCGAAGAGCGCGATGCTGGCCAGAGCTGCCAGGACGGAGACGACGCGGACGGCGGGCTTCGTCATGCGGAACTCCTGGCTGGGGGGGACTCGGGCGAACCGTGAGGACGCGCGGCGCCGTGCGCGCCGGCCGCGGGACTTTGCCCCCGCGTGACATGAGAAAGCCATGACTTTTCTCGTGCCAGCCGGGAAAACCTGCGAGTCGGCGAAGCTCAGTCGAGCACGGCGACCCGGGCGCCAGTCACTCGCCCGGCCTGCTCGAGCCGCAGCCAGTAGAGGCCATGGCGGAGCAGCCGGAGGTCGGGGATTGTCGTGGTCCGTTCGCCAGCGCCGCCATCCGACCGCCATTCCTTCGCCATTCGTCCCTGCACGTCGACGATCGCCAGCGTGACCGGGCCTGCAGCAGGCACCGCGAACTTCACCTGCGCTCCAGACCGAACAGGGTTCGGCCATATTCCAAGGATCGCGAACGATCCCGTGTCGAGCGGCACATCGAGCCACGTTTCTCCGAGCGCGGCGCCTCCCGACGCCGGAGAAAGCCGGTAGCCGTACCGCCCGCCCGCGACCACGTTCGCGTCGTCGACAGCGATTCGCCCGAGCCCGTCGGGCCGCTCGCGCGCGACTTCGCGCCACGCGTCCACCTCGCTGTCGCTCCGCTCGATGCGCCACTCGCTCGTGCCGCCGAGCTGCCACACGACCCGCACGCGATCCGGGCTCGCCGCGCTCGAGACGAGCGAGACGAGCGTCGGCACCACGCCGTCGTCACCGATCATGGACGCGTAGACGTCCGCGGTGTCGCCCACGCCGCGCGTCCACGCCGCGATCACGCCGCCGGGGACCGCGACGGGAATCGTGGCGCCTTCCGGGGCCGGGCCGCCGCCGGCGTCGACGCCGGTCGCCGCCCACCCGGGCGCGATCGCCGCGCCGGCGAGCACGTGCTGCACGTACGCGTCGGGGTTCGTGAGGCCGATGCGGTAGTCCTGGAAGCCCGCGTACGCGCCGCCCGCGCCGTCGGCCACGAGCGTGACGGGATGCTGGTACGCGGGATCGGGGCACAGGCTCACGACGCCGTCGGGGAAGTCGACCGACGTCACGACCGTGCCGTTCGCGTCCACGTGCACGACGAACAGGTCCTCGTCGGTGGGCCCGACCAGCTCGCCCCACATGAACAGCAGTCCTCCCGCGCCGTCGCTCGCGCCGAAGGGGGCGGAGACGCCGTTGCGGGTCGCGTACAGCGGCACGCCGTCGTGCGGCCAGCCGGCCGCGCGGCTCGTGTCGGGGCCGAAGCGCAGGGCGTAGAAATCGAACTCGGGATCCGTGCTCGTCCAGTGGCGCTGGTCCTTCCACACGGCGATCGCGGTCCCGCCCGGGGCGCTCGCCAGCGCGGCGCCGCCCTGGTCGAGCGGCTGGCCGCAGAGCACGATCCCGGTGTCGGGCCAGGTCGCGGCCGGCAACCCGTCCGCGCCCAGGTGCTGCGCACCCACGTCCTGCCCGCCGCCCGTCAGGTCGCGGTTCCACGTCACGTAGATCCCGCCCGCGCCGTCGAGCGCCAGCGTGGAGGCGTAGTCCCACGTCCTCGCGTTGGTCACGCGCATGCCGCCCACGGCCCAGCCCGCGGCCGGCGTGCCGCCCGCGAGCAGGTGCTGGGCGTACACGTCGCGCCCGCTGAACGCATCGGTGCGCGCGTCGCTCCACACCGCGAACACGCCGCCCGTGCCGTCGGCGAGCAGCTCGGGATCGCGCTGCTCGCCCAGCCAGTCGGCGATGCCGAGCC
>CAZIXL010000531.1:0-2962 GCA_964542885.1 uncultured bacterium | reverse complement strand
TCGAGCGCGCCGGCTTCCTCGACGACCGGCTGGTGCTCAACTACGACGACGTCGAATGGAGCGTGCGTGCGCGCCGTGCCGGCTGGCAGCTGGGCTACGTGCCCGCCGCGGAGGTCGTGCACCTGGGCGGGCAGAGCCGCGCGCTCGACGCCGAGTCGGCCTCCGCCGCCGCGCTGGCGTCGATCTTCGTCTTCTGGGACCTGGCGTTCGCACGCCCGTCGGCGTTCCTGCTCAAGCTGAACCTGGGCCTGAGCATGTGCGCCTCGCTCGCCAAGAACGCGTTGCTGGCGCCGTTCGTGCCGTGGCGCAGGGGCAAGGCCGCGCACCTCGTGCGGCTGATCCGCACGACCGTCGCGAGCGCGTTCCGGCCCGCGCACCGCGCCGCCTGAGCGCGTCCAGGCCCGCCCGGTCGACAGGGCCGCTCGTAGCGCCTAGGCTGCCCCATTCGTCGCCCCGATCCCGAGCCACGGAGGTGAGTCCATGACGGAATCACGCGACCGTTCCGCGCCCAGCCGCCGCGAGTTCCTGCGGCTGGCGGCCGCCGCCGGGATCGCCGGCGCGCTGGTCCCCGACGCCGCGGCCTTCGCCCAGTCGTCCACGCCGCCGCCCGCCGCGCCGCCGGCGCCGCCCGCTCCCGAGGGCCCCTCCGAGGCCGCGAAGGCGCTCGCCGCGGTCCTGAAGGAGCGCCTGGGCAAGGACCGCCTGACCGAAGCGCAGTGGGAGAGCGTCGCGAAGGACTTCGACGGCGACCTGTCGCTGGGCAGGCGCTTCTCGGCCATCAAGCTCGCGAACGGCGACGAACCCGACTTCGTGTTCTTCGCCGCGAGGGACTGACGCCATGGCCGTGAACGACGCCGACCTGCTGTTCCTGCCGCTGCGGCAGCTCGCCGCGATGCTGCGCAAGCGCGAACTCTCACCCGTGGCCCTCACCGAGGTGAGCCTGCACCGCCTCGAGACGCTGGGCCCGAAGTACAACGCGGTCGTCACCGTCATGCGCCAGTCCGCGCTCGACGAGGCGCGTATCGCCGAGGCCGAGATCCGCGCCGGTCGCATCCGCGGTCCGCTGCACGGTGTGCCCTACGGGGTGAAGGACCTGCTGGCCACGAAGGGCGTGCCCACCACGTGGGGCGCGGAACCCTACCGGAACCAGGTCTTCGACTACGACGCCACCGTCGTGCGCAGGCTGCGCGAGGCGGGCGCCGTGCTCGTGGCCAAGCTCGCGATGGTCGAGCTGGCCGGCGGCATGGGCTACGACCACGCCGACGCCTCGTTCACCGGTCCCGGCCTCACGCCGTGGAACACCGGGTTCTGGAGCGGCGGCTCCTCGAGCGGACCCGGCGCCGCGGTCGCGGCCGGCCTCGTGGCGTTCGCGATCGGCTCCGAGACCTCGGGATCGATCCTCACGCCGTCGGCGTTCTGCGGCGTCACGGGCCTGCGGCCCACGTACGGCCTGGTGAGCCGGCACGGCGCGATGGCGCTCTGCTGGTCGCTCGACAAGCTCGGGCCCATGGCGCGGGGCGCCGACGACGCGGCGCTGGTGCTGGCCGCGATCGCCGGCCCCGACCCGCTCGACGAGACGTGCACGGGCAGGCCGTTCGCGTGGACGGCCCCGCCGGTGAAGCACACCGTGAAGTGGAAGGTCGCCGTCCCGAAGGGCTGCACCGAGAAGGTGCAGCCGGCCGTGCGCGAGAACTTCGAGGCCGCGCTCGCCGCGATGCAGGACGCGTTCGAGGTCACGCGCGACGTCGAGTTCCCCGACCAGCCGTGGGGCCCTGCCGTGGGCACGATCGTCGGCGCCGAGGGCGCCTCGGCGTTCCGCGAGCTGCTCGAGTCGGGCGAGGTCGCGAAGCTGCGCTGCCCCGCCGATCGCACCGGCGGGCTGTCGTCGCTGCTCCTGCCGGCGGTCGACTACCTGCACGCGATGCGCGTGCGCAAGCCGATGCGCGCCGCGATGCAGAAGCTGTACGAGTCGTACGACGTGATCGCGACGCCCACGCGCGCGACCGTCTCGTACCCGGCCGACCGGAGCTTCGGGGACGCCTATCCCGGCGTCAGCGGCGGCCCGCCCGTGATCCCCGCGGGCAACCTCACCGGCCTGCCGGCGCTGTGCGTGCCGAACGGCTTCGGCGAGAACGGACTCCCCACGTCGATCGCGTTCATGGGCCCGCCGTTCTCGGAGCGGCGCCTGGCGGAGATCGGCAGCCTGTACCAGCAGCGAACCGAGTGGCACACGAAGCGGCCCGAGGGCACCTGAGATCCGCGCGGCCGCGGCAACGGACCCCACGTCCCATCAACGGAGGAAACCCTCGATGAAGCGAATCCGGATCGCGATCGTGCTGGCGGCGGCGGTGGCCGTGGGCGCGGCGCTGCTGTCGGGCTGCGGCACCAACGTGGCGGGCCAGCTCGCCTCGAACGAGCAGCTGCGCACCCAGGTCTTCGACGCCATCGCCGCGAACAAGGACCTCACGCACGGCATCGTCGACAAGCTGCTCGCCAGCGACTCGACCCGCATCGGCGTCGTGGACCGCATCCTCGCGAACGACGAGGTGGCCAAGCAGGTCATCGTCCGCGTGGCCATGAACCCCGACGCGATGGACCTGGTGATCGGCACCGCGGTGCGCGACAGCGCGATGCGCGGGCACGTGATCACCCTGCTCAAGGGCGTGGAGATGGCGTCCAAGATGAAGTAAGTCGTGCGGCGCAGATTGTTGGTGATGGGTGGCGCGGCGCCCCGTTCGGGGCGCCGCGCTTCGTCGTCCACGCGCGGCGCGGGGCCGCCGGACACCAGGCTCGCTTCCCCCGAACACGTGCCGGTGCCGGCGGCTTCCGCAACCACCCCGGCGGCCGCGACCGGGCGGCGCGCCGGTTTCCATTCCTACTCGCCGAAGACCGCGAGGTGCGCCACGTGGTCCTTCCACCAGAGGCCGCCACCCACGAGCCCCGGAGCTTCGATCGCCCGTTG
>CAZIXL010000530.1:0-2964 GCA_964542885.1 uncultured bacterium | reverse complement strand
GGGACCGACTGTGAGTGGCGGCTTGCCGAGCCTCGGGAAGCGCCGATGAGGGTCTCCACCGTAGCCAATACCGTAGCCACGCAACGCAAGCCCACCTGAGAAAGTGTCAGAGGTGCCTTGCGCAAGTTGAACCCGTAGGCCACAGTCGCCCGCCCGTGGCCCCGTAGCTCAGACGGATAGAGCAGCGGTTTCCTAAACCGCGTGCCGCTGGTTCGACTCCAGCCGGGGCCACCAACTTCCGACCTCGGCCGCGGCATCGGTCGCAGGCCATCATCGCGGGCCGCGGAGCACGCGGGCCGAACCGGCACCCCGGGCCCTCGCCACGACCGTCCCGGCGTCGGGCACACGGTCGCACGCAACCAGCAAGACGGGCGCTCGAACTCGAGCGGGCCCAGCGCGGGAGAGCGATGCACCAGTCCATCCACGAAATTCGGCCGCGTTCGCGCCCGCCCCGGGGGCTGATCATCCTCGGCGTCGCGGCGGTCCTCGTGCTCGTGCTTTCCCGGTCGCTGCCGGACTACTACGTCGACGACCTGTGGTTCGGCGAAGTCGGATTCCGGCAGGTGTTCCTGAAGCTCCTCTGGAACGGCATCGGGCTGCAGCTGGCCTTCGGCGGCGCGTTCCTCGGGTTCTTCCTGGCCAACGTGCTGTTCGGCATCCGGCGCGCAGTGCCGCGCGTGGCGTCGATCTTCGACCCGCCGTCGCAGGCGCCACCGATCGAGGTGATCCTGCCGGCGCTCCGCACGTTCGCGATCGTCGTGGGCGCGGGGCTCGCGCTGCTCGTCGGCACGTGGGCCTCGGGGCTGGCCATGCCGTGGCTCTCGCTCGTGCACGCGCAGCCCTTCGGCGTGACCGACCCGGTCTTCCACCTCGACCTTTCGACCTACGTCTACCGGCTGCCTTTCGCGTCGGCCGTCGCCGGGTTCGCGATGTTCACGGTCGTGGTCAGCGGGCTCTTCACCGGTGCGGCGTACCTGCTGCTGGGAGAGGTGCAGGTCCGCCCCCGCGGCCTGTCCATCGGCGGCGCGGCGCGCTCGCACCTGGCGGTGCTGGTCGGCCTCGGGCTGCTGCTCCTCGCCGCGCTGGACGTGCTCGCGCGCTACGGCCTGCTCCAGAGCTCGGTGGGCATCGTCGCGGGCGCGGGCTACGCGGACCTGCACGGTACGCTGCCGGGCCTCGGGGTCTCGGCGGTGGTCTCGGGGCTGGCCGCGCTGGTGATCGTGTTCGAGGGGTTCCGCCGCTGGACGCGGCTCACGCCCATCGCGCTCGTCGCGGTGGTGCTGGCGCACCTGCTGCTCGTCAACGTGGTGCCGTCGGCGATCCAGCGCCTCGTCGTCACGCCGAACGAGCTCAACCGCGAGCGGCCGTACCTCGAGCGCGAGATCGAGGCCACGCGCCGCGCCTACGGGCTCGATCGCCTCGACGAAGGCCGCTTCCCGGCCACCACCACGCTCGGCGCCGCGGGTGTCGCCGAGAACGCGCGCACGATCGACAACGTGCGGTTGTGGGAGGCGGGCCCGCTCAAGACGACCAACGCGCAGCTCCAGGAGATCCGCACCTACTACGACTTCGTCGACGTCGACAACGACCGCTACACGCTCGACGGCGAGTTGCGCCAGGTGGCGCTCTCCACGCGCGAGCTGAACCCCGACGCGCTGCCGGCGCGCATCTGGATCAACGAGCACCTCACGTACACGCACGGCTACGGGCTCTGCGTGGCGCCGGTCAACCGGATTTCGCCCGAGGGCCTTCCGGAGTACTTCGTGAAGGACATCCCGCCGACCTGCACGAAGCCGGAGCTGACCATCACGCGGCCGCAGGTCTACTACGGCGAGCTGGCGGCCGAGTACGTGTTCGTGAACTCGGCCGCCCGCGAGTTCGACTACCCCTCGGGCGAGGACAACGCCTACACGAAGTACGAGGGCAAGGGCGGCATCCGGCTCGGCGGCCTGGCCGGCCGGGTGCTCTTCGCCGTGCGCTACGCCGAGCCCAAGATCCTGCTGTCGACCGACCTCGTGCCGGGCACGCGCGTGCTGATCCACCGCACCGTGCTGGACCGCGTCTCGCGCATCGCGCCGTTCCTGCAGTGGGACAGCGATCCCTACATCGTGATCCGCGCCGACGGCCGCCTCACCTGGATGCTCGACGGCTACACGACCACCGATCGCATTCCGTACTCGGCGCCCACCCGGCACCTGGGCAACTACATCCGCAACTCGGTCAAGGCCACGGTCGACGCGTACGACGGGACCGTGAGGCTGTGGGCGGTCGACGCCGAGGACCCGCTGCTGCGGACCTACGAGAAGATCTTCCCGGGCGCGTTCGCGCCGCTCGATTCGATGCCGGCCGACCTGCAGGCGCACATGCGCTACCCGCAGCGGATGTTCGCGGTGCAAGCTCAAGTCTATGCGACCTACCACATGACGGACCCGCAGGTCTTCTACAACAAGGAGGATCTCTGGCGCGTGGCCCGGCGCGACGACGGCTCGAGCATGACGCCCTACTACACGGTCATGAAGCTCGCCGGCGTGGGGGAGCGCGAGGAGTACATCCTCATGCTGCCGTTCACGCCCGCGCGCAAGGAGAACATGATCGCGTGGATGAGCGCGCGCTGCGATCCGCCCAACTACGGCAAGCTGCTCGTCTACGCGTTCCCCAAGCAGCGCCTGGTCTACGGGCCACAGCAGATCGAGTCGCGCATCAACCAGGACACCGACATCTCGAAGGAGCTGACCCTGTGGAACCAGCAGGGTTCGCAGGTGATCCGTGGCAACCTGCTGGTGGTGCCGGTGGACTCGTCGCTCGTCTACTTCCAGCCGCTCTACCTGCAGGCGCAGGGCGAGGCCGGTCTGCCCGAGTTGAAGCGCATCCTGGTCGCGTTCGGCGACCGGATCTCGATGCAGACGACCATGGCGGGCGCGCTCGCGCACGTGTTCGGGCCGGGTGCCTCGGGCGGGACGGGCG
>CAZIXL010000529.1:0-2967 GCA_964542885.1 uncultured bacterium | reverse complement strand
CTCGGGCGGACGGGCCTTCGGCGAGCACCCGGCCGCCACGAGTGCGGCGGCGGCGAGCCAGGCCGCCGGTGCCTCACGTCCGCTCGGTTCCCCGGCGCGCCGATTCGATGGCGCGCCGCACGAAGCCGCCGGTCTGGCGCAGGGCGCGCTCGGCCGCCTCGCGGTCGCACCCCAGCGCGAGCATGACGATCGCGGTCTTGACGCTGCGCCCGGCCGCGTCGATCGCCTTCGCGGCCACGTCGTAGTCGACCCCCGCGACGGTCATCACCGTGCGGCGGCTGCGCTCGACCAGCTTCTGGCTGTTCGCCATGAGGTCGACCATCATGTTCTCGTAGACCTTGCCCGTGCGGACGAACGCGGCCGTCGTGATCGTGTTGAGCACCATCTTCGTCGCGGTGCCGGATTTCATGCGCGTCGAGCCCATCACGACCTCGGGGCCGACGACCGGGCAGATCGCCACGTCCACCTCGAGCGGGAACTCCTCGCGCGGCGTGCTGGTCACGAACACCGTCCGCGCCCCGCGCTCGCGCGCGCGCTCGACCGCCGCGACCACGTACGGCGTCCGGCGGCTGGCCGCGATGCCGATCACGGTGTCCTCGGGGCCGACGACGAGGTCGTCCATCGCCTTCGCGCCCTCGTCGCGGCGGTCCTCGGCGCCCTCGACCGCGCGCACGACCGCGGCGTAGCCGCCGGCGATCACCCCGACGACCTGCTCCGGGTCGGAGCCGAAGGTCGGCGGGCACTCCGCCGCGTCGAGCACACCGAGACGGCCGCTCGTGCCCGCGCCCGCGTACACGAGCCGGCCCCCCGCCCGGAACGAGGCCACGACCAGGTCCACGGCCCGGGCGATCCACGGCAGTTCGTGGCCGACGGCCTCGGCGACCCGGCGGTCCTCGGCGTTGATGCGCGCCACGAGCTCGGGCACGTCGAGCGTGTCCAGGTCCATGGTGTCCGGGTTGCGCTGCTCCGTCGCCAGCCGGGCGAACTCTTCGAATCGGGCGCGATCGTCCATGTCGCTTGTCGTCCCCGGGGTCCGTCTGCGCGGTGATCGCCGCAGCATGCCACGCGGGCGAAGCGCCGGACAACCCCGGCGGCCCCGGGGGCGGGCGGCCCGTTGAGCGTGCGCGGCGGCGCCACTAGACTGCGCGCCCGAACGTCACGACCGCCCCTCGGAGGTGCCATGTCCGTTCTCGTCGAGGAGGAAGTCCTCGCCCGCTTCGCGCTCGCGCCGGGGTTCCGGTGCGCCGCGACGGCGTGCGGCCTCAAGAAGAGCCGCGCGCTGGACCTGGCGCTGGTCTGGAGCGAGCGGCACTGCACCGCCGCGGGGCTGTTCACCACGAACCGCGTGAAGGCGGCGCCGGTGCTGCTCGACCGGCAGCTGTTGCCCGCCTCGGCGGAACGCATCCGCGCCGTCGTCGCGAACGCGGGCTGCGCGAACGCCGTGACCGGCGAGCGCGGGCTGGCCGATGCACGGCGCATGGCGTCGCTGGCCGCCGCGGTCGTGCACGGCCGCCCCGACGAGGTGCTGGTGCTCTCGACCGGCGTGATCGGCGTGCACCTCGACATGGACCGCGTCGCGCACGGCATCGCCGCCCTCGGCGCGCCGGGCGCGCTCCTCGCCCCCGCCGACGCGGCGCGCGCGATCACGACCACCGACACGCGCCCCAAGGTGGCCACCGCGACGGCGACGATCGGGGACCGGACGGTCACGGTGTCCGGCTTCGCGAAGGGGGCCGGCATGATCCACCCCGGCATGGCGACGATGCTGGCGGTCGTCACGACCGACGCCTTGATCGAGGCTGCCCGGCTCGACCGCGCGTTGCGTGCGGCGGCCGAGCGCAGCTTCAACCGCATCAGCGTCGACGGCGACATGAGCACGAACGACACGGTGCTGGTCCTCGCCTCGGGCGCGGCGGGCGCGCGCGTCGGCGACGCCGGCGAGGCCGCGTTCGGGGCCGCGCTCACGGAGGTCTGCGCGTCCCTCGCGCGACAGATCGCGCGCGACGGCGAGGGCGCGACGCGCCTCGTCGAACTGCGCGTGACCGGGGCCGAGGACGAGCGCCAGGCGCACCGCGTGGGCGACGCCATCGCCTGCTCGCCGCTCGTCAAGACGGCGATCCACGGCAACGACCCCAACTGGGGCCGCGTGCTCGCCGCCGCCGGCTACAGCGGCGAGGCGATCGAACCCGCGCGTGTGCGCCTGTGGTTCGGCGAGAACGACGCGCTCCAGCTGCTCGAGGCCGGCGAGCCGGTGGCGTTCGACCGCGCACGTGCCTCGGCGCTGCTCGGCGAGGACCCGGCGATCCTGCACGTGGACCTCGGCCTGGGCGCGGCCGCCACCACGCTCTGGACGTGCGACCTGAGCGCCGAGTACGTGCGCGTCAACGCCGACTACACGACCTAGCGCCCGCGCGCCTCACTTGCGCTGGGCGCCCGCCCAGCCGAAGACCACCGTCGGCTGCCACGCGCCCCGCGATTCCACCGGCGAGCAGAACAGGAAGCGCTGGCCGTCCGGGGACGGCGCGTAGCGCCCCACGCTCCCGTTGCCGAGCACGATCGGGAAGTTGAACATCACGCGCGACGGGCCGACTTCGAAGCGCACACCGGTCTTGACGTCGGCGACCATCAGGTCCTGCGAGAGCGAGCGGTAGAAGAGCTGCGTGCCGTCCGCGCTCCACGTGGGATTCCCACCTCCCTGGCTCGACACCTGGACCGGGGGCCCGGGCCCGGGGAACGCACGCACGTAGCACTGGGACGTACCGGACTGGTCCGAGTCGTAGGCGACCCAGTGCCCGTCGGGCGAGAAGTGCGGACGCGACTCGCTGAACTTGGTCGCCGAGATCGGTACCACGTCCCCACCCTCGAGCGGCACGGCGAACGAATCCCACTGGCCCGCGTCGAGCGCCTGGCAGGCCAGCCAGCGCCCGTCGCGCGAGACGTCGGTCGGGCCGGTGTCGCGCTCGCCCT
>CAZIXL010000528.1:0-2971 GCA_964542885.1 uncultured bacterium | reverse complement strand
ATGCGGGCGTGGCGCCGGCGTTCCTCGCCGACGACGCAGCGCTGGCCGCGCTCGTGACGGGAGTCAACGGCTGGGACTTCGCACTCGACGCGCTGCTCGGCACGGGCGCGAGCGGCGAGCCGCGCGGACTCGTGGCCACGGCGTGCGAGGCGCTGAACCTGCTGCACAACCGCGGCACGCGCGTCGTGGCGGTCGACCTGCCGACGGGCATCTCGGCGGACACCGGGGCCGCGTGGGAAAAATCGGTACGCGCCGACCTCACCGTGACGTTCGGGCACGCCAAGCGCGGCATGTTCCTCTTCCCCGGCCGCGCGCACCGCGGCGAGCTGGACGTGGTCGACATCGGCCTCGTGCCGGCGTCGTCGATCGAGGTGCAGGGCGTGGAACTGGCGCAGCCCGACGTGCTCGCCGGCCTCGCGCCGCGCCGCGACCCGCGCGCGCACAAGGGCACCGCGGGCCGGGCGCTGATCGTGGGCGGCGCGCAGGGCATGGTCGGCGCCACGGTGCTGGCGGCGCGCGCGGCGAGCCGCGCGGGCGCCGGCTACGTGCGCGTGGCCGCGCCCGCGAGCCTGCACGACGCGCTCGCCTCGCAGCTCGTGGAGCAGATGCCCGTCGCGTGCGGCGAGGGCGTGTTCCGCTCGCTCACGGTGACCGCGCTGCCGCAGGTGCTGGCCGAGGCGGGCCACGCCGACGCCGTGGCGATCGGGCCCGGCCTCTCGCGCCACGCCGACGCGGTGAAACTCATGCACGTGCTGCTCCCCAAGCTCGACATGCCGGTCGTGCTCGACGCCGACGGGCTCAACGCGTTCGCGCCGCCCGACGGCGACCTGGTCGAGATGCTGCGTACCGCGCCGGCGCCGCGCATCCTCACGCCGCACCTGGGCGAGATGGCGCGCCTGACCGGCGAGATGCCGTCGGCGCTCGAGACGCGCCGCATCGACGCCGCGCGCGAGTGGGCCGCACGCTGGAAGTGCGTGCTGGTCCTCAAGGGCGCGCCGACCGTGGTTGCGAACGAGCGCGGCCAGGCGTGCGTGAACCCCACGGGCAACCCGGGCATGGCCACCGCCGGCATGGGCGACGTGCTCACCGGCACGATCGCCGCGCTGCTCGCGCAGAAGCTGCAGCCTTACGACGCCGCGCGCTTCGCCGTGTTCCTGCACGGCCTGGCGGGCGACCTCGCCGCGCGCGAGGTGGGCCCGGTCGGGATGACCGCCGGCGACGTGGTGGACCGGCTGCCGCGCGCGCTCGCCATGGTCTCGGGCGCGCGCTGACGCACCCGGGCGCCGGAAGCGCCCCGCGGAAACGAGGCGGCCCGCGGGTCGCCCCGCGGGCCGCGAACCTTCGTGCGAGCGAAGGGTGCTACAGGTGGCGCGACACCAGCGCGGCCAGGTCGGCCTTCGGCCGGTTGCCGAGCACGCGCTCGACCATCTCGCCGCCCTTGAAGACCATGAGCGTCGGGATCGACGTCACGGCGTACTTCATGGCCACTTCGCCCGACTCGTCGGTGTTCAGCTTGACCACCTTGAGGCGGCCGGCGAACTCCTGCGAGAGCGCGTCCACGGTCGGCGCGACCGCGCGGCACGGTCCGCACCAGGGCGCCCAGAAGTCCACGAGGACGGGCGTCGGCGACTTGAGGACCTCGGTATCGAAGTTGGCGTCGTTGACAGCAAGGGCGTTCGACATGACTACTCCCGGCGGAAAAGGTCTGTGACGAATCCGTCGCTGCCATAGATGTCGGCAGGTCGACGACGATTCGGGGGCTTTTTTTCGGGTGCCGCGCAGGATAGGAACGCGTCACGGCACCGTCAAACCCTGTCCTTCCGAGAACACCCGCGCGACTTCCGCGGTTTCCGCAACATCCGACGGGCACCCATGATCCCGCTTCGCGACGACAATCCGATCCAGACCGTCCCGGTCGTCACGCGCACGCTCGTCGTGCTCAACGTGGTCGCGTTCCTGTTCGAGCTCTCGCTGGGCCCGCACCTCAACGAGTTCGTGTTCGGCTACGGGCTCGTGCCGATGCGCTTCGAGTACGCGCTCGGCGGCGCGCTGCCGTGGCTGCCCACGATCGGCACCGTGTTCACGTCCATGTTCCTGCACGGCGGCTGGATTCACCTGCTCGGGAACCTCTGGTACCTGTGGATCTTCGGCGACAACGTCGAGGACCGCCTCGGGCACGCGCGCGTCCTGCTCTTCTACCTGGAGGGCGGGATCGTGGCGGCGGTGGTGCACGTGCTCTTCAACCTCGGCTCGCGCGTGCCCACGGTCGGCGCGAGCGGCGCGATCGCCGCCGTGCTCGGCGCCTACGCCGTGCTCTACCCGCGCGCGCGCGTCGTGACGCTGATCCCGATCTTCTTCTTCTTCCAGATCATCGCCCTGCCCGCGATGCTCGTGCTGGGCCTGTGGTTCGTGATGCAGGTCTTCACCGGCACGCTGTCGATCGGCACCGGCGCCTCCGGCGGCGTGGCCTGGTGGGCGCACATCGGCGGCTTCGCGTTCGGCATGCTGGTGATGCTGCGCGGCCGCAAGCCGGCGCACTCGGAGGCGTGGGTGCAGGAGTAGCGGGGGGCGGCGGCGAGCCCACCCGTCCGGCCTGGCACCGCGCCCGTCTTCGGGCCCCGATCCCGCCTTCCCCGCGCCCCGCGTCGTGGCCTACCATGTCCGCCCGTTCCGCGCGCCGCGCCCCCGGTCCATCCGGCACCGGCCGCGCCCCGCGCCTTGTTTCGGAGGTTTCACCGTGCGATCCGACCTCGACCGCCTCATGCGCGAGCGGGGCCTCAATGGCCTCGTCGTGCTGGCGCACGACCGATACAGCCCGCAGCTCTACTGGTGCACCGGCCAGAAGATCCACCACGGCCTCTACCTGCGGACGGCCGACGGCCATTCCCACCTCGTGGTGGACCCGATGGAGCGCGACCAGGCCGCGAACTCGAACGGCGAGTGGTCCACCTACGCGCAGCACGGCTTCCTC
>CAZIXL010000527.1:0-2973 GCA_964542885.1 uncultured bacterium | reverse complement strand
GCCAGCTTGGGGTTCACGACCAGCGACGTGAGCTTGCCCGCGATGAACGGCTTGCCGTCGCGCAGCACCTGGTACCCGTGCGGGTAGCGCAGGCCGCCTTCGGCCGACCAGTCCGTGAACAGCTCGACGACCCGCGCGGGCCCCATCTGGCCCGAGCCCTCGTCCTGGTACGCCACGCCGGCGAGCGTGCCGTCGTCGCCGAAGAGCACGACCAGGTCCTGCGCCTTCGCGCCGGTCATGGCAGCGGCCCTGAACGAGCGGTCGCCGACCTGCTCGGGCTTCTCGAGCGCGACCAGGTCCACCTTCGCGGGATCGGAGAAGAGCCGCCACAACGAGCGCTCGTACTCCTTCGCCACGTCGTCGGCGGCGCCCGGGTTCTCTCGCTGCTGGCCCATGCCGGCCATCCAGCCCGTGGTGCCGTCGAACCCCTGCTTGATCTCGCCGAAGGGCAGCTTCTGGGTGGAGACCGTGCGGTTCGGCAGCGCCCACGTCTCTTCGCTGGTCAGCTGGAGCGACTGGCCCTGCATGCTGAGCGTGGCCTCGCTGGTCATCGTGACGGTCTTGACCGCCGCCCACGCCGCGGGGCCGCCCGCCGCCTTCGCGGCGGTGGCCAGCCACTCGCCGGCGCGCCGCTTCGCCTCGGGCGAGGCGCTCACGCCGCCCAGCCTGGACGGCGGCGGCGGGATGGTGATGTCGACGCGCTCGACCGGCAGCCCCGCGCTCGCGAGCGGGCGGTCGAAGTCGGACTCCTTGCCGACGATGATCGCCACCTCGGCGTCGGGGTCGATCTTGCGCCTGGCCGCCGCCAGCACGCTCGCGCTCGAGACGTCGGCGAGCGACTTCTGGTAGCGCTGCAGGAAGTCGGCGGGGTAGCCGATCGCCTCGTACCACGCGTCCCGGAACAGCACCTGGCTCGGATCCTCGAAGTTGAAGACGTAGCCGTTCACGACCGCCTGCTTGGCCGTCTGCAGCTCGTCCTCGGTGAACGGCGCCTGCGTCACCGCCTTCACCTCGCCCCGGACCAGGTCCAGCGCCAGCATGGTCGAGTCGCTGCGGGTGAGCGAGTACGCCATGAACACGCCGGGCTTCTGGTAGTCGCTGCCCGCGACCGCGCCGGCCGCGTACGCGAGTCCGCGCTGCGTGCGGATGTGCATGACCATGCGCGACGAGAAGCCGCCGCCCAGCCCCTGCTCCAGCACCTGCAGGGCCGCGTAGTCCGGGTCGTCGGCGCGCGAGCCCGGCTGCGCCACGACGATGCCCGACTGCGTCACGTCCTCCTTGGGCGCGAACACGATGCGCGGCTTCATGGCGTCGGGCGTCTTCGGCAGCACCGGCCGCGCCGTGCCGCTCTTCTTCCACGCGCCGAAGCTCGCGGCCAGCAGCTTCTTCATGTCGGCGGACCGGAAGTCGCCATAGATCGCCAGGATCGCCCGCTCGGGCACGAACACCTTCGCATACAGCTTCGCGCAGTCGTCGTGCGAGATCGGTTCGACCGACGCGTACTCGGGCTGCATCGCCCACGGGCTGTCCTTGCCGTAGACGGCCTGCCGTGCGACGCGCTGCAGCATGGTGATCATCTCGTCGTTGCGGCTCGCGATCTGGCGCCGCAGGCCGACCTTGGCCAGCTCGATCTTGGCGTCGGGGAACGCGGGCTGGCGGATCACCTCGGACCACAGGCCCACGACCTCGGCCGTGTTCTCGGCGAGGCAGCGGAAACCGGCGTTGGCGAGGTCGGCGCCGACGTTCGAGTTGATCGACGCGCCGATCGCGCCCAGCCGGTCGTCGAGGTAATCGCCCGGGTGCGCGGCCGAGCCGCCCGAGCGCATGACGTCGCCGGTCACGCCGGCGAGTCCGGCACGATCGGCGGGCACGAGCGACGGGCTGGCCGGGAAGTACGCGGTGCCCTTCACGACGGGCAGGTCGTGGTCCTCGAGCAGGTACACGACCACGCCGTTCGGGAGCACGAAGCGCTCGGGCTTGACCGCCGGGATGCGCCCGATCGGCGGCACCGGCAGCTTGCGCGGGTCGTAGATGGAAACGTCCACCGGGGCCGCGGTCGCGGCCGTGGCGGCCAGCATCGAGGCCACCAGCACGAAGCGACGGAGGTTCGCGGTCATGTCAGCGCCCTCCCTTCGCGCCGGCGTCCGGGGCGTCGCCGCCCTCGCCGTCCTGCGCGTCGGCCGGCGGGTTCACGATGCTCGCGACCGTGCGATTGCGCTTCACGAGCCCCGCGTGCATCACGGCCTGCAGGTCGCCGGGCGTCAGCGCCTGCACGCGCTCCTGCTCGCGGAAGAACTCGCGCCAGCCGCCGTAGAGCGCCTGCGCCTGCGCCAGCTCGCCGGCCAGCTCGCCGTTGTCCTCGACCGCGCCGATCTTCTGCGCGCGCACGCGGACCTTGTAGCCGTCCAGCTCCTCCTGCGTGAACGGCTTCGCTCCCATCGCCTCGGCGATCACGTCGTAGGCCGCCTTCTCCACCGCGGCGGGGTCCTGCCCCTGGGCCGGCACGAGGAACATGACGAACAGGTTCGGGTACTTCTCGCCGGGCTCGCCCGTGGCGCAGCCGGCCTGCACCGCGATCTGCCTGTCCTTGACCAGCGTCTTGTAGAGGCGCGACCAGCGGCCGCCGCCCAGCAGGTCCGCGGCCGCCTTCCACGCCGCGTAGCTCGGGTCGGAGACGGCCGGGATGTGCCAGCCCACGATCACGAACGGCTGCGCCTTGTCCTCGATCGTCACGCGCCGCTCGGCGATCTGCTTCGGCTCGACCGTGTCGATCGGCGGCGGGGCCGGCGCGTCGGAGACGGCGGAGAAGTACTTCGTGGCCAGGCGCTTCACCTCGGGCAGCGTCACGTCGCCGACCAGCACCACGGTCATGTTCTTGGCGACGTAGTTGCGATGGAAGAACGCCTCGCCCTCGGTGCGGCTGAAGGTCTTCAGGTCCGACGGGTAGCCGATGCCACCGAAGCCGTACGGATG
>CAZIXL010000526.1:0-2983 GCA_964542885.1 uncultured bacterium | reverse complement strand
GTACCTGGCCCCCGCAAGCGCGCGACGCGGGCAGGCGCCAGCGCCTGCGGTGTGACGCGCGACGGCAAGAGGCTGCGGTCGCAGGGCGGTGGCCTGGGAAGCCTCCTGCTCTCTCCGCACGGCCACGACTCGTGCTTCCGGTCCTGGGCGAGACGGTCAGCCTCTCCTGAGGGGGAGGCCGGCTTGTCTGCGCCCCATGCCACTTATCGGAGCAGCACGACGCGCCGTGTCGCGGACGCAGGGCCGGCCGTCAGGCGCAGGAAATAGACGCCGGCCGGAAGGGAACTTGCGGGCAGCGCGACCATGTGCGGGCCCGCCGGCAGCGTCGCAGCCTGGAGCACCTCGCGCACACGCCGGCCCGCAAGGTCGTGCAGAGCGAGCGTGACCGTCGCCGACTGCGGCAGCGAAAACGAAACGCGTGCGTCGCCATGTGCCGGCTGCGGCCACGGCGCCTCCAGAACGGGTCCGCTCGGCACTCCAGCTACGGGCACGTCCAGCGCCGCCCCCGGCTCGATCACCGCCAGGTACGGCCGCAGCACGCCGCGGACGAGGGCGAAGTCGCCGCCGGCGCAGACCTCGCCGGCGTTCGCGGTCAGGGTGTAGATGCGGTTCGCGTTCGCGGATGTCTCGTCGATGTCCGCGTTCCAGTCGTCCACCGCCCCGGTCACGGGGTCCACGGCCGCCAGGCGGCTGCGCGAGATCCCGCCCACGTGCTTGAAGTCGCCCGCCATGTACAGCAGGCCGCCGTCCATTGCGAGCGCGCGTGCGTTCAGGTCGACGTCCGCGCTCCACGAGGTCGCGAGCCCGCTCACCGCGTCCACCGCGGCGACGTTCAGGCGTGACTGCCCGCCCATCTGCGTGAATCCACCGGCGGCGTACACCGTGCCGCCGTTCACGAGGATCGCGTTCACGCCGCCCGACAGGCTCTGGCCGGGATTCCACGCGGTCACCTTGCCACTGTCGCCACGGACTTCCGCGATCTTGATGCGCGTGGCGCCGCCGACGCCGTTGAATCCCCCTCCCAGGAACACGTTCGTGCCGAGCGCGAGGCAGTTGACGATGTTGTCGGCCGCGGGGTTCCACGCGGTCGCCTGGTCGCTGCCCACTGCGAGCTGGGCGACGCCGAAGCGCTGGTCGATGCCGATGCTCGAGAACTGTCCGCCGAGGTAGACGTACGGACCGGCGGGCAGCACGACGTTGACCACGGAGCTGACGATCGGATGCCACGCCGTGGCGGCACCGGTCGTGGCGTCCAGTTCGGCCGCGCGCTGCCGGGCCGCGCCGCCGATGTTCAGGAACTCGCCGCCCGCGTACACGAGCGTGCCCACCGGCGCGAGCGACAGCACCCTCTGGTCGGCGCCGGGGTTCCAGGGCATCGCCTGTCCCGTGGCCAGGTCGAGCGCGGCGATGTGGTTGCGCGGGACGCCGCCCACGATCGTGAACTGGCCGCCGGCGTACACGCGCGATCCCGACGGCGCCAGCGCCAGCGCGCCGCCCGAAGCCATCGGGTTCCATGCGCCGGCGACGCCGGTCGCGGGGTCGATCGCGGCCAGGTGTTCGCGCGCCTGCCCCCCCGCGTGGCGGAACGACCCGGCCACGAACAGCTCGCCCGGTCCGGGGGCGATCGCCCGCACGGTGTCGTCCGCGGTCGGGTTCCAGGCGCCCGCGAGGCCCGTCCCGGTGTCGAGCGCCGCCAGGCGCGTGCGTGGCTGGCCGCCGATGGTGGTGAACATCCCGCCGGCGTACAGCGTGCTTCCGTCGAGCAGCAGGGCCAGCACGGGATGGCTCGCGTTCGCATCCCACGCCGTCGCCGCGCCGGTCGCGGCATCCAGCGCGGCGATGCGATTGCGCGACTGCCCGCCGACGCTGGTGAACTCGCCGCCGGCGTAGATCACGCCGGGCCCGCGCGCGATCGCGTGGACGGGGTTGTTGGCGTTCGGGTTCCACGCGAACGCGGTGTCGGCGTTCGCATCGAGCGCCGCCAGCCGGCCGCGCGTGCGGCCGCCGATCGACAGGAACGAGCCACCCGCCCACACGGTGTCGTGCTCGGCGATCAGCGAGAGTGGCGGGCCGCTTGCGCCCGGGTTCCAGGCCGTGGCCGCGCCCGTCACGGGATCGACCGCCGCGATGCGGCTGCGCGACTGCCCGCCGATGGTGGCGAAGTCACCGCCCACGTACACCACGCCGTTGCCCACCGCGAGCGAACGCACGACGAACGACGGCGACGGGTCCCACGGCGACACGCTGAGGTCGGCGTTCACGTGCGCGGCGTTTCGCCGCCGCAGCCCGCCGACCGAATCGATCAGGCCGCCGATGAACCAGCCGCCCGCGCCGTCCGCCACGGCGGCCAGCACCACGCCCCGCACCTGCGGGAAGCCAGCGAGCGTGCTCCCGCTCGTGCTGTCGAGCGGCGCGCCGCCGCCCGTGCACGGGCCCACCATCGTGAAGTCGCCGCCCAGGTAGAGCGTCGAGCCGTCGCGCGCCAGGGCACGCACGGCCGCGTTCGGGACCCACACGTCGGAGCGCACGTGCTGCGCGAACGCGGGCGCAGCCACGGCCACGAGCAGCGCGGCGATCGCGAGGGCGCAGGGCACGGCGAACGCGCCCGGCGCGCGGTACGCGCGCGAATCGGTCACCTGTCCCAACGCCGCCTTCGGGGCGGACCCAGGTTCCATGACCGCGGTCCTCGTGGGGTGGACGCGACGGTTCGACGCCGAAATGGTAGCAGCGGGAGCGGGCGAATCGACGGTGAGAATCGCCTCGCTCTCCCTGCTACTCCTGCTGGATCGCCGTCACCGGCGGCAGGGCTGCGGCCCTCCGCGCCGGGTACGTCCCGAACACCAGCCCCACGGCCGACGACGACACCGTCGCGACCAGCACCGACGTCCACGAGAGCACGGGCACGACCGGGACGTGCGCCAGTTGCCGGAAGACCAGCGTCACGAGCGCGGCCGCGAGAAATCCGAGCACGAGGCCCGCCCCG
>CAZIXL010000525.1:0-2994 GCA_964542885.1 uncultured bacterium | reverse complement strand
ACTCGCCAACCTGCGCACGGACCTGCCGCTCGAGCCGGGCTACCTCATCACGGTCGAGCCGGGCGTCTACTTCGTCCGCGCACTGCTCACCTCGAAGGCGAACCGCGAGAAGTACGCGAAGGCCGTGGCATGGGACCGGGTCGACGCGCTCATCGAGTTCGGCGGCATCCGGATCGAGGACGACGTGCTCGTCACGAAGGGCGATCCCGACATCCTCACCGCGGCGATCCCCAAGTCGATCTGACCTCCCGCCGCCGCCACGCGGCCGGTCCGCCTCAGTGCGGGCCGGCCGCGTTCGCGTTCGGGGCGCTCGTCCAGCCCAGCTCGACGAACTCGAAGTCGTCCGAGTGCAGGCTCGCGAACGCCGGGTTGAGCACGTCGTTGTCCCAGCGCGCGTCCATGGTGCCGCTCACGTAGAAGTCCGAACCGTTGTCGGCCACGATCAACCCGTAGGTCTTCATCGCCTGGAACACGCGCCGCACCTCGGGCGCGTAGCCGGACAGGTCGACCGACGCCTTGAGCCGCAGCCGCGCTCCCATCGGCGGCGCGCCGCTCGTGCTGCCGGCCGAGTGCGAGGCCGGGAACACGTGGCCGTCGGTCGCGCGGAACGTCACGCGGAACGCGTGCGGGATCGTTCCGGAGGTCTCGTCGAAGCGCACCAGCCCGGGCAGGATCGCGAGGCCCGCGGCGTCGGCCGAGGTCCAGCCCTCGGGCCGGCGGGCGTTCGAGTGAAGGTCGAATACCGCGCCGGAACCTGCCTCCCAGCGCAGCGATGCGGCGTTCCAGCGCGTCGCCCAGGTCTCGAAGAGCAGGCCGTGGTCGCGGTCCACGACGAGCAGGTGCCGGTCGCCGCTCGTGCCGCCGCCGGCGACGTCGCCCTCGATCCAGCCGGCCTCGGTCCGCGCGATCGCCGGGATCGGGTAGCCGGCCGGCCGGCCGCTCGCGCCCGAGTCGCTCTGCGCGCCGTAGGGCGAGAACGCCACGCGCTCGAGCGCCTGGGTGCCCGCGACGACCGCGTAGGGAATGCCGTAGGGCGGCGGGCCGAAGTCCGGGTGAAGGCCGACGGGATTGCCGCCGTGCCCGCTCTCGATCCAGGTGATCATCGCCGCCGAGCCGGGATCGACCGGTGCGCCGCTCACGTCGACGTTCCACCAGTTGTCCGCCGGGAAGACGGGCACGCCGGCGAGCGAGCCGAGCAGCACCGCGCCGCTGTCCGGCGTCGTCGGGGGCGGCGGCGTGGGCGCGCTCGGGTTCGTGCTCGAACCGCCGCAGCCCGCGGCGAAGGCGAGCGCGACCAGCGCGGCGACCGCGACATGATTGCAGCGCGGGGCTCGGATCATGCCCCGGTTATCGGCCGGAGAGGCGCGCGCGCCCGCGCCCGCGTCGACGTGCCGGCGCAGGCGCGGGCCCGGCCTCCCAACGGGAAGCCGGGCCTCGCGTTGCGCCGGCCTACTTCGCGTTGAGGTTGAACGTCACGCCACCCCGCAGGCCGTAGAAGTTCGTGGACTCCCCTTCCGTCTGGACCATGTGGTAGTCGGCTTCGGCGTTGATCCCGACCATCGGGTTCAGCATCCATGTCGCGCCCGCGCCGAGGCGCTCGCCGAACTTGGTGTCGGAGGCATCTTCGGAGTAGCTGCCCGCCGAGAACTCCGCCTTCACGCCGTACATGCCGAGCCCGGCCACGGCGTACGGGTGCACCGGCGTGCCCTTCACGGGGAGGAACCAGCGAACGTGCGCGCCGTACTGGGTCACCTTCAGTTCGTCGCTGATCGTGCCCGAAAGCCCCGGGTAGAGCGTCGAGGCCTCGACGCCGTCGTCGTCGTGCTTGGAGCTCGTGAAGCCCATGTTCACGCCCACCGACCACTGCTCGTTGAGCATGTAGTCGCCGGTGGCGCCGAACGTGACACCACTCTTCCAGCCCTCGCCGGCGTCGCCCGTGTAGGACTGGATCCCGGCGTTGACCCCGACGGTGACACCCGCGGCCGAAGCCGTGGCGGCGGTGGCGAAGACGAGGGCGGTGACGGCGACCAACGTGCGGATCGCGAGCTTCATGCGGCCTCCGAATGGACGAACGCCGGCATCACCGGTGAACGGCCCGCGGGCGGCCTGCCCTCCGCGGCGCTCGTCCCGGGGCGCCTCGTTCGATGGGGCGGCATCCTAGGGAGGCGCCGTGCCGCGCGGCAACGGAATTCGGCTCACCGCGCGCGGACGACCAGCGCGAGCGGCACGCGCCGCAGCCCGGTCCAGCGATGCACGCGGCCCGTGGCCCGCTCGCGCAGCGCGAGCTGAGCCGACACGCCGCCGTCGAGCATGACCGCGTCGCGAGCGCCGAGCGCGCCCATGACCGCGGCCATCTCGGGACTGGTCGGGCCGATCGGCAGGCCGTTGCCGGCCTCGCCGAACGCGTCCCAGCGCGTCATCGCGACCAGCACGCGGCCCTCGCGGTCCGCGCCGATCGCGAGCCGCGTGTCGCGGTGATGCAGGTTCACGCCGCGGCCGGGCGCGAGCAGCGGAGCGGGGATCGTGCCGTCGCGATCGAGCAGGGTCGGGTAGGACTGGAACGCGCACGCCACGCCCGCCGGCGGCGGGGCGAGCGAGTCCCCGGCGATCCACCGCACGCGTCCCGCCGTGTCGACGGCGAACGCGGTCGAGAGCGGCCCCTTCCCCGGCGCGAAGCGCTCGCGGCCCGCGCTCACGACCCAGCCCCACGGCAGCGTCTGCAGGAACTGCCCGGCGTTCAGCGCGACGAGTGCGTCGGCCGGCATGCGCTCGACGTTCCACGCCGCGCGACCGCCGCCCGGGTCCAGGTCGAGCACGGTCTCGAACCGCACGCGCGCCGGATCGAGCCGCACGACCACGAGGCGCATGCGCCAGGCCGGGGCCTCGCCCGCGAGGCGGGTCTCCGCCCACTCGGCCCCGTCCGCGAGCGGCCGCCACGCGAGCGCCCCGGTCAGCACCGTGTCGGGGCCGCTCCAGCGGACCGGGGCCGCGTCG
>CAZIXL010000524.1:0-3000 GCA_964542885.1 uncultured bacterium | reverse complement strand
TCGACCTCCGCCAGCACGTGCAGCGCCAGGTCGCGCGCCGGCGTCTCGCGCGTCGCGCCGGCGGCCAGGTCGGCCACGCGCTCCTCGCCGAACAGTTCGCCGTCGGCGTTCGTCGCCTCGCTGATGCCGTCGGTGTAGAACACGATCACGTCGCCCTCCTCGAGCCGGACCGTGTCCTCCTCCATCGCGATGTCCTCCATGATCCCGATGAGCAGGCCGCCGCGCTCGAGGAACAGCCGCTCCCCGCTCGTGCGCACGAGCACCGGGTAGTTGTGCCCGGCGTTCGCGTAGCGCATGCGGCAGCCCGTCGGGTCGACGTGCGCCAGGAAGAACGTCGCGAACTGGTGCACCGCGGTGCTGCGGTAGACCAGCGCGTTGATGTTGCGCAGGATCTCGCCCACCGACGCCATCGAGCGCGCCTGCGTACGCAGCGAGGCCTGCAGCATCGACGACATGAGCGCCGCCGGCACGCCTTTGCCCGCCACGTCGGCGATCGCGACGAAGAACGAGCCGTCGGGCAGCGGCACCACGTCGTAGTAGTCGCCGCCCACCTGCCGCGACGGCAGGTTCACGGCGTGCACCTCGCAGCGCGGCAGCTCGGGAAAGTCGGCGCGCAGGAACGTGCGCTGGATCTGCTGCGCGAGGCTCAGCTCCTCCTCGAGGCGCGCGACGCGCAGGCGGTCGCGCAGCAGCAGCGAGTTCTGCAGCGACACGGCCATCTGGCCGCCGAGCGCGCCGAGCAGCGAGACGTCCTCGGACGTGTACTGGGTCGCGGTCAGCTTCTCGCCCAGCAGCAGCAGGCCCACGACCTCGCCGCGCCAGCGCAACGGCAGCATCAGCTCGATGCGCAACTGCTTCTCGAGCAGCTCGCGGTCGAGGCGCTTCAGGCCGTCGATCGGCTCCGAGAGCCGGAAGCTGGTCTCGTTCTGCGGCAGGCGCGCCGCCAGCGCCTCGAGCCGCTGCAGCGCCTCCGTGTCGAGCGGCTCGCCCGCACCCGAGCGCGACACGGCGCCTTCGGGCGTGAACGCCACGACGTGCGCCGAGCGCAGCAGGAGCGTGTCGGCCACGGTGCGCACGGAGCGGTTGAGCAGGTCGTCGAGGTCGATCGTCGTCTGCAGGTCGCGCCCCAGCTGGCGCAGCACGTTCCGGTAGTCGCCCGGGTCGCGCAGGAACATCTGGTCGAGCAGGTCCTCGAGCCGCCCGATCACCGGCTGGAACAGCGTGAGCGCCATGATCAGGAACACCGGCTCGACGATGCGCGCCTCGATCCCGAACGCGTGCGCGACCCACGTGTTGATGCGCCCGACCAGCGTCAGGTACACGCCGATCAGCACCGCCGACGCGATCGCGTAGAGGATGCCGCGCCGTGCGATGAGCTTCGTGTCGAGGAACTTGTAGCGCACCATCGCGAACGCGATCGCCCCCGAACCGACGAGCAGCGCCGCGGTGGTGAGCATCGTCCGCGTGCCCTCTTCGAGCGGCCGGCCGATCAGCGTCGGCACCGACGTGGCCGAGGCGTAGAGCGCGAGGCACGCGGCCAGGCCCAGCGCGATCGCGCCGAGCTGGCGACGCAGGCGCGGCACGCGCGTCGCGCGCCAGCTGCCCACCAGCAGCGCGATCGCCGCGGCGCCGTACGCCAGGTCGACCAGCGAGAAGAGCGAGCGGTGGACGCTCAGGAAGAGCCGGCCGAACAGCGCTCCCAGCGAGACCAGCGACTGCACGAGCGGCGGCGCCTGCGGCAGGCTGACGGGCGCGGTGCGCCCGTCGCCCACCACCAGCAGCAGCACGAAGTGGAAGAGGTGGGGCCCGAAGACGATCGGCAGGAAGCTGCGGTCGCGGAACGGCCCCGGCAGCCGCAGCCAGCGCGTGAACGCGCGCTCCTCGGGGAAGATGGCCGCCAGCACGAACGCGGTCGGGAAGAACAGCTCCCACACCATGGCCGCGTTCGCCGATACGTTCGCCGCGCCCTTGCCCGGCACGAGCAGCGCGAGCGCCGCGAACACCGCGCCGAAGCCGCCGAAGAAGAGCAGCATCGACACGATGCGGTTGAGCCGCTGCTTCGGGTTCTCGCGCAGGATCACCAGCCCGAGCAGGAACACGAGCCCGCCCAGCACCAGGTTGATCGTCGCCAGAAGGTTCGAACTGTTGGACATGGGGCCCCGGTCCGGACGTCCCGCCCCGGACCCGACCCGGTGCGGCGTGCGCGCGCGGCGAGACGTCCCCGCCCGGCGCGTTCGAGGCGGCCAGTGTTCCGGCCCGCCCCCCGGACGTCAAGAGCCGCCTATCGAAGCAGGACGACGCGCCGCGCCAGGGCGCGCCCGGCGGCCTCCGCGCGCACGAAATACACGCCCGGGCGCGCGGCGGCCCCCGAGCCGGTGCGGCCGTCCCAGGCGAGCGTGAGCGTTCCCGGCTCGAGCACGCCCGCGAACAGCGTGCGGACGCGGGCGCCGCGCACGTCCAGCACCTCGGCGCGCGCCGCGGCCGCGACCGGCACCGACCACAGGAGCCGTACCGGCGGTTGCGAGGGCGAGGCCTCGAAGGTTCGCAGCGCGAACTCGGCCGGGGGCCGCGCGGGCCCGAGGTCGGGCAGGTCGCGGCGCACGACCGCGAACGGCGCCGAGAGCCACGAGGCCAGCACCGTGTCGGCGCGCGTGGCGACCAGCTCGACCAGCACCGCGTCGGACGGCCCGGCCGGCAGGTAGGGCCACGCGGACTCCTCCGTCGTCGCGAGCGTCGTCCAGGTGCGGCCGCCGTCCAGCGACTGCGCGACCTCGGTGCGCTCGGTGCCGGGGGGCGGCGTCCACTCGATGCCCGCCGGCGTGCCGGCGCGGACGGTCACGGGCGCGGCGCCGAAACCGGGCAGCGGGCCGGCCGCGAAGCTGTCGCGCGCGACGTCGACGCGCACGGTGTCGGCGACCCAGCCGCCGCCCGCGAGCCCCGCGAACGGCACCGCGACCGCGCCGCCGGGCGCAAGCCGCGCGCGCAGCGCGATCGCGTCGA
>CAZIXL010000523.1:0-3000 GCA_964542885.1 uncultured bacterium | reverse complement strand
CGATCATGCCGTTCCTGCAGGGTTCGATGAACGACTGGGCGATCGACCGCGACGTGGCGATGGTGACGACGCGCTACAACTACGTGCCTCACGTCGCGTGGGTCCCCGAGCGCTGCTTCCTCGACCCGAGCACCTACCCGAACGCCGGTGTGATCGACTGGAGCGGCGCGCACTGGCAGGGCCACGGCGTGGACGGCGTGGTGGTGGACGACTGGCCGCACTGCGCGGGCCACAACCCGCACCAGATCCATTTCCTGCAGGGCAACGGGCTGCGCCTCATCCCGCGGGACTCCGACTTCACGGGCAGGCTGCACTCCGGCGACGGCGCGGGCGCGCTGGCGATCCTCACGAACGAGGCGAACTCGGGCGTCGGCCAGTACCGCATCACGGTGTACGCCGACGACTGGGAGATGGCGGCGGCGGTCGGCGGCTGGGAGACCACGTTCCCGTACGCGTTCGGGACCTACCAGTGGATCATCGACAAGTGCGCCACGGAGAGCGCGTGGCTGCACACCTGGAAGCTCGACGCCGCGCTGGGGAACCCGGACTTCAACGGCGACACGTTCACGCCGACGTACGGCACGTACGGCGGCATCGGCGACGTCAACGGCTACGGCGGCGGCGACAACGCGTGGTACGCGCACTGGGCCGGCTACGTGCCGTACTCGACGGGCGGCGACGGCAACGGCAACTGCGGCGGCGGCGGGAACTGCAAGAACCACGGCACGCTCTGGAACGACGCGCACGCGGCGCTGCAGGCGGCGCCCGACAACAAGATCCGCGAGACCGGCTGGTACGTGCTCATGACGAACCTGCACGAAACCGGCTGGCACGACTACCTGGGCGGGCCGCTGTCGGGCTGGGAGCGCCAGTACTCGGCGCACATCCCCAAGGCGAACGTGTACGCGGAGGCCGCGCGCTGGGCCGGCGGGCTGTACGCGAACGCGACCGGCGCGTTCACGGGCGACGTCGACGACGACGGCAACGACGAACTGGTGCTGTACAACGACCGGCTGTACGCCGTCTTCGAGTCGATCGGCGGACGCTGCACGCAGCTCTTCGCGAAGGGCGCCGACTACGCCTACTCGGTCGTCGGGATCGACAACGCCTACTGGGCCGGCACCGAGGGCGACTTCAACGACGTCAACCACGTCGGCGCGCTGAGCGACGTCGGCCCGAACCGGCAGAACGACTTCTACGCGATGTCGGTCGACACCGCTTCGGGCGGCACGGTCCAGGCCACGTTCACGCACGCGGGCGTCACCAAGACCGTGCGGCTCACGCTCGGCCAGCCCTGGCTCGACTGCGTCTACCGGGTGGGCGCGAACACGCAGTACGTGAACTCGGGCTTCTCGCCCGACGTCGTGGACCTCCTCTACAACGCCCATCTCGACCGCATCTGGGGTGGTGGCACGAAGACCTACATGGGCCAGCGCGACCCCAACACCGGCGCGACGGCGGCGTACGTGCTGGGCCGCGGCGGCGCCGAGCACAACGCCAGCGGCACCTCGACGCTCATGAAGACCGACGAGATCAAGGGCACGCAGAAGTTCGAGTTCTACCTCTACGGCGGCTACGCCTCGCCGCCCGACGGCCTCGGGCACGTGGCCGAGCTCGAGGCGCTGGCCGCCGGCCTGGGCGACGCGCTGCCGCCCGAGGCCGTGAGCGGCACCTACTTCCCCGCGACGCACCAGCTCGCGCTCACGTTCGACGAAGCCGTGCAGTCGGCGCTGGTCGCGCCGACCGGCATCGCGATCGACGACGACGGCGACGGGATCGCCGACGTCACGCTCGACGGCGCGTGCGCCGTGCTCACGACCGGGAACGCGGCCACGATCACGATCGCGGTCTCGGCGGCGGTCCACGCCGCGATCCAGGCGCTCGCGGACCGGAACACGATGCGGCTCGTGCTGGCGGCCGGCGCGGTCCAGGACGCGGCGGGCAACCCGGTCGCCGCGCTGCCCGCGGCGTCCGGCGTCCGCGTGTCCTACGGCCCGCCGACGCGCATCACGCTCGACGGCCGGTTCGACCCCGCCGAATGGCCGGACTGCGCGGTCGCCGTCGCGGATTCGTTCGACTCCGGCTGGAACGCGGGTCCCGACGACGTCACGAACGAGATCCAGGCGCTCGACGCCACCTGGGACGACACCTACCTCTACCTGGGGATCCGCGGCGTCGTCACCGGCAACTCGTGGCTCCTCTACCTGGACACCGATCCGGGCGGCCCGAACGGCCCGATGGACCTGACGGCGATCGACGCGTGGGAGCGCGGGGCGACGTTCTCGGCGCCGGGATTCCGGCCCGACTGGGAGTTCGGGGCCTACCAGCACCAGGGCGCGTTCGACAGCCAGTCGTTCTTCCGCATCACGAGCGCGACCACGACCGTGAACTACACCGACTCGATCCTGGCCGCCTTCGACCCGATGCACGGCTTCGGGCTCTCGGGCGGCAGCGAGATCGCGATTCCCTGGAGCGTGCTCTACGGAACGGCCCCGGGACACGTCCCGCCGCACGCGCAGCTCGGCATGGTGGCCTCGCTCTGCTGGGATCCCGAGCCCGCCGGGCAGCTGGGCGGCGACCAGGCCCCGAACAACGTGTCGGCGGCCGCGCCGGCGCTCGACAACCGCGTGCTGCTCGCCTTCGACGCGAACGGAGACGGGCTGCCGGACCCGGTCGATCGCGCGGCCCCGGCAATGCTGTCGGCCACGCCCACGGGGTACGACAGCGTCGTCGTGCTGCAGTTCGACGAGCCGCTCGACGCGGCCACCGCGCAGACGGCCTCGCGCTACGCCGTTTACCAGACCGGCAACCCGACCGCCGCGCTCGCGGTGAAGAGCGCCACGCTCCAGCCGGGGAACTCCGCCGTGCGGCTGGTGGTGTCGTCCATGGCCTACGTCCCCTACACGGTCGTGTCGACGGGCGTCGCGGACGCGACCTGCTGGCGGAACGCGGGACAGGCGACGGCCGCGTTCCAGGGCCCGCCGGTCTCGGTCGAAGGTC
>CAZIXL010000522.1:0-3004 GCA_964542885.1 uncultured bacterium | reverse complement strand
GGGCAAGCTGCTCGAGGCGCAGCGCCTGCAGCAGCGCACCGAGTACGACCTCGAGCTGCTGGCGAGCGTCGGCACGTGCCCCGGCGTCGAGAACTACTCGCGCCACCTCGCGGGCCGCGCGCCCGGCGAGCGCCCCGGCTGCCTGCTGGACTTCTTCCCGCGCGACGAGCAGGGCCACCCGGACTTCCTGCTGGTCGTCGACGAGTCGCACGTGACCGTGCCGCAGATCGGCGCCATGTACGAGGGTGACCGCTCGCGCAAGACGACGCTCGTCAACTTCGGGTTCCGGCTGCCGAGCGCGCTCGACAACCGGCCGCTGCGCTTCGCCGAGTTCGAGGAGCAGGTCGGCCCGACGATCCACGTGTCGGCGACGCCCGGCGACTACGAGTTCACGAAGAGCGGCGGCGTGTTCGTGGAGCAGATCATCCGCCCCACGGGCCTCGTGGACCCCGAGCTGGTGATCAAGCCGATCGAGGGCCAGGTCGACGACCTGCTCGCCGAGGTGCGCGAGCGCGTCGCGCGCCAGGAGCGCGTGCTGGTGACCACGCTCACCAAGCGCATGGCCGAGGACCTCACCGACTACCTGGGCGAGATGGGCGTGCGCGTGCGCTACCTGCACAGCGACATCGACGCGCTGGAGCGCGTCGAGATCCTGCGCGGGCTGCGGCTGGCCGACTTCGACGTGCTCGTGGGGATCAACCTGCTGCGCGAGGGCCTGGACCTCCCGGAGGTCTCGCTCGTGGCCATCCTCGACGCCGACAAGGAGGGTTTCCTGCGCAGCGAGCGCTCGCTCATCCAGACGGCGGGCCGCGCGGCGCGCAACGCCGGCGGGCGCGTGATCTTCTATGCCGACCAGGTCACCGACTCGATGCAGCGCGCGATCGGCGAGATGAACCGCCGCCGCGAGAAGCAGGTGGCGTTCAACGCCGCCAACGGCATCACGCCGCGGACCATCCTCAAGAGCGTCGAGGAGATCCTGAAGGCGACGTCGGTGGCCGACGCGATCGGGCGCGGCGACGCGCGCGAGCAGGAGACCGTCGCGGCCGCGCTCTCGGAGGGCCCGGAGAAGCTCATCGCGCGGCTCGAAGGCGAGATGCTCGAGGCCGCGAAGGCGCTCGAGTTCGAGCGCGCCGCGTCGCTGCGCGACCGCATCGACGAGATCCGCGTGGCGCTGGACGTGGCGGCGGGCACGCCGCGCGCCGAGGCGCGCGGCCCGGTGCGGGCGCCCAAGGCGCCGCGCAAGCGCGCGCACCGGTTCGGCGGGCCGGAGGAGTAGGAAGGGACGTGCCCCCGATCGACGGTGATCGCGCCCTTCCGGAGCCGGCGCGCCTGCCGACGCTCCACGCCGGGTCCCTGGCGCTCGAGCCGATGCTCGCGGCGCACGCCGACGCGCTCTTTCCGCTGCTCGTCGACCCGGAACTCTACCGGTACCTCGATTCGCCGCCGCCGGCATCGCTCGAGCACCTGCGCGAGCGCTTTCGGAGGCTGGAATCGAGGCGATCGCCCGACGGCGCGCAGCGCTGGCTCAACTGGGCCGTGCGCGAGCGGGCGGAGGGCCTCGTCGGCTTCGTGCAGGCCACGGTCGAGCCTTCCGGCGCCGCCCGCGTCGCGTACGTGTTCGGGCGGCCCTTCTGGGGCCGCGGCTACGCCTCGCGCGCGACCGCCTGCATGCTCGAGCACCTCGCCGCCGCCCACGGCGCGCGCCAGTTCCTGGCCACGGTCGAACACGACAACGCGCCGTCGGTCGCCCTGCTCCGGCGGCTGGGCTTCGAGCCGGCGACGCCCCGCGAGGCCGCGGGGCACCGCCTCACGCCCACCGAGCGGCTCTTCGTGCGCGGGGCCGGCCCGGCGCCGGAGCGGCGGGCCGCATCGTCCGAACGGTGAAATCGGGAATCCCGGTCGCCGCGCCGGCGATCGAATGCGTCACGCGCTGGCTCGAGAAACGAAACGGGAGGGCGGACATGGCTGCGAAGGAACCCGGCAGGCTGCTCGACACGCTGAAGTCCCGGTTCGAGAAGCACGCGAAACGCCACGCGGGCATCGCGTGGGCCGACGTCCAGGCCCGGCTCGAGGCCAGCGCCGCCGCGCGCAGGGCCCTGCTCGCGATGGAGGAGTCCGGCGGGGAGCCCGACGTGATCGGCCGCGAGGGCAGGAAGGGTCCGGTCACGTTCTGCGACTGCTCGGCCGAGAGCCCGGCCGGGCGCAGGAGCCTGTGCTTCGACCGCGAGGCGCTCGACGCGCGCAAGGAACACAAGCCGAAGGGCAGCGCGATGGAAGCCGCCGCCGCGATGGGCATCGAGCTGCTGACCGAGGCCGAGTACCGGGCGCTGCAGGAGCTGGGCGAGTTCGACCTCAAGACCTCCAGCTGGATCGCGACGCCGAAGGACGTCCGCGCGCTCGGCGGGGCGCTCTTCTGCGACCGGCGCTTCGGGCGGGTGTTCACGTACCACAACGGCGCGGAGTCCTACTACGCGGCGCGCGGGTTCCGCGGGCTGCTGAAGGTGTGAGGGCCGGCGACCCGCGCGGTCCGTGCGGCCCGCGCGGTCCGTGCCGGTCCGCGCGCCGGAAGGCGCCGGTCACGAGCCGTCGTCGCTTCACCGCGACCCCCGCGCGGATCACTCCATGAGTCGCTCGAGGGGGGGACTTCACGCATGGAAGCCAGGACGATCCGGACCGCTGCCGGGACCCTGAAGCTGGAGCCCGTGACGATCGACCAGCTGCGCGGCATCGCGAGCTATTGGCCCATGGAAGTGCTCGCGTCCGAAGGGGAGGGCTACGGCCTCGTCTTCCAGCACGGCGACGAGGAGGTCCACGGCGTCAAGCTGCAGCCGGTGGACGTTCCCGCCGAGGACGCGGTCCGTCATCATCACTTGAACCGGGCCCTGATCGCCGCCGCGCTTCCGCAGTACCTCGCGCGAAGACACCGCGGTGTCATGGTGCCCTGCGCCTACTACCGGAAGAAGGCCGAGGGGACGGCCGAGACCGGCTTCGCCCTCTTCGTCGG
>CAZIXL010000521.1:0-3009 GCA_964542885.1 uncultured bacterium | reverse complement strand
TACCTCTCGGCGCGGCACTGGATCGACGTCTTCCGCAGCTTCTACGGACCGGTCCTGCGGGCGTTCACGACGCTCGACGAGGCCGGGCAGCGCGAGCTGCGCGACGCGCTCACCGAACTGCTCGAGCGCCGCAACATCGGCGGCCCGACCTCGCTGGTGATCCCCGGCGAGTACCTCGAGGTCGTGATCCGCAAGGCCTGACGCCCGCCCTCGCGGGCCTCGCGCGCGCCGCGCACCGCCCCCGGGCGGTGCGCGTTCGCGCGTGGTAGCGTGCCCGCCCATGGCGTGGCACGTGAAGACCGTGTTCGACCTCGGCGATCCCGGGGTCGTCTCCGCACTCGACGAGCTGCCGCTGTGGTCGGCGCCGTTCGGGCTCGCGCTGCTGGACGCGCTCCGGCTCGCGCCGGACCTGCGCGTGCTCGACGTGGGCTGCGGCACGGGCTTCCCGTGCGTCGAGATCGCGCAGCGCCTGGGACCGGATGCCCGCGTGTGGGCCGTCGACCCGTGGGCCGCGGCGCTCGATCGGGCGCGCGAGAAGGCGCGGCGCTGGGGCGTCGCGAACCTGCAGCTGCTGGAGGCGCGGGCGGAGTCGCTGCCCTTCCCCGACGCCTCGTTCGACCTGCTGGTCTCGAACAACGGCACCAACAACGTGGACGACGAGGAGCGCGCGTTCGCCGAGCTGGCGCGCGTCGCGCGGCCCGGCGCGCAGTTCGTGTTCACGATGAACCTGCCGGGGACGATGCGGGAGTTCTACGACGTCTTCGAGCAGGTGCTGGCCGCGCGCGGGCTCGCGGCGGAACGCGCCGCCGTCGAGGCGCACATCCACGCGAAACGCAAGCCCCTCGCGTTCGTGCGCGAGCGACTCGAACGCCACGGCTTCGCGGTCCGAACCGCCGACGAGCGCGCGTTCGCGATGCGTTTCGCGACCGGCGGCGCGATGCTGCGTCACTCGCTCATCCGCGTCGGCTTCCTCGGCAGCTGGGCCGCGCTGCTCCCGGAACGCGAGGCGACCCCCGTCTTCGAGGCCGTGGAGGCCGAACTCGACCGGCGCGCCCGCGAGGCGGGCGGCGTCACGCTGACCATTCCATGGGTGTGCTTCGACAGCCGGCGCGCCGCGCGCCCGGCCTGACCGCCGACGTTCCCGGAGGCAGCGCCTCCGGGCCAAACCGGGAGATCGCCACATGCCCCGCTCGCGACTCCGAGCCCTCCTGCTGGCCGCGCTGCTCGCGGCACCGGCACTCGTGAGCGCCGGCACTTCCGCCGACGTCGCAGGAACGCCCGCCGGCGGCGACGGCGACGCCGAGTTCCTCGACCAGCTCGAGCACCGCACGTTCGACTGGTTCTGGGAGACGACGGACGCGCGCACCGGGCTCGTGCCGGACCGCTGGCCCACGCGGCCGTTCTCGAGCATCGCGGCGATCGGGTTCGGGCTCACGGCCTGCGGCATCGGCGCCGAGCGCGGCTGGGTGCCGCGCGAGCAGGCCGCCGAACGCACGCTCGCGACGTTGCGCTTCCTGTGGAACGCCCCGCAGGGCACCGGGCGCCGCGGCTACACCGGCTACCGGGGCTTCTACTACCACTTCCTCGCGTACCCGAACGGTGAGCGCTTCGAGGACACCGAGCTCTCCACCATCGACACGGCCCTGCTCATGGCCGGCGTCCTCTTTGCGCAGGGCTACTTCGATCGCGAGACCGGCGACGAGCCGGAGATCCGCGCGCTCGCCGACTCGCTCTACCGGCGCGTCGAGTGGCGCTGGTTCGCCGCCGACGGCGGCGGGATCAAGATGGCGTGGGGCCCCGAGGGCCGGAGGCGCTTCTCGAAGTGGCGCTGGACCGGGCTCGACGAGGCGATCGTCCTGCACGTGCTCGCGCTCGGCTCGCCCACGCACCCGGTCGGGCCCTCGACGTGGCGGGCGTACACGCGCACCTACCGCTGGGACACGTTCCAGGGCCGGAGCTTCTTCCAGTTCGCGCCGCTCTTCGGCCACCAGTACTCGCAGTGCTGGATCGATTTCCGCGGCATCGCCGACGACTCGACCGCCCGCCGCGGGCTCGACTACTTCGAGAACTCGCGGCGCGCGACGCTCGCCCAGCGCGACTACGCGATCGAGAACCCCTTCGGCTTCCGCGACTACGGCCCCGACGTCTGGGGCATGACCGCCTGCGACGGCCCGGGCGACACGACGCTCGTCCACCGCGGGCAGCCGTGGGAGCTGAGCTGGTACCGCGCGCGCGGCGCGGCGGCCGGCGACGTGCGCGACGACGGGACGCTGGCGCCGACCGCGGCCGCGGCGTCGCTCCCGTTCGCGCCCGAGGTGGTCGTGCCCGCACTGCGCGCGATGCGCGACCGCTACGGCGAGCACCTGTACACGCGCTTCGGCTTCGTCGACGCGTTCAACCCGACGCTCGATCAGCCGCTGGTGCGCGGTGCGGGCAAGGTCGTGCCCGGCCTCGGCTGGTTCGACACCGACTACCTGGGCATCGACCAGGGCCCGATCGTGATCATGCTCGAGAACCACCGCAGCGGGCTCGTATGGGACGTCATGCGGAGGAACCCGTACGTCGTGCGCGGCCTGTGCCGTGCCGGCTTCCGCGGCGGCTGGCTCGAGGGCGGTTGCCCCTGACGGAGCACGGTACGCCGACGGAGCTTGGGAACAGCCCGCCTCTGGCCTAGCCTTTTCGCATGAAGGTCGCTCTGGGGCTCACGACGGGTCGCCGCACCTCGCGGCTGTCGCGCCTCGTCGCCTCGCTGGCGCTCGTCCTCGCTGCGGGTGCCGCCGGGCCCGACGTGTCCGCCTCGGCGACGGAAGCGGAATGCACGGGCGCACCCGAGCCCGAGCCCTCTCTGTGGGGTGTGGACGGACGCGTCCTCGCCGTGAAGCGTGTCGGCGGCACGCTGTACGTGGGCGGGACCTTCAACGCGGTGGCGAAGAACACCGGCGGCGGCCTGGCGCTCGACCTCGCGAGTGGCCTCGCGACGCGGCGCTTCCCGAAGGTCGACGGAACCGT
>CAZIXL010000520.1:0-3011 GCA_964542885.1 uncultured bacterium | reverse complement strand
GGGGAGCGCCAACCTGTCGCTCTATGCCTCCCAGTCGGGGCAAGTCCTCCAGGGCGCGGAGGAGCAGCGCTCCTCGAGCGGGCAGGAGAGGCTCGACCTGGTGCTGCAGCGCGGGTTCGATTCGGATCGCCGCCAATTCCTCTGGACGCTCTACACAGGCACGACGGGGCAGTTGTCGCACGCGAAGCAGGACGGGGGCGTGGCGCCTCCTTCCTGGTCCGAGTCGGAAAGCCGCTCGCAGAGCCACGGGGAGTACGCCACCCTGTCGCCCGCGATGCGCTTCTACCCCGCCGCCACCTCGCTGGGGTTCGGCCTGTCGGGCGTGATCTCCGGGGACTGGTCGCGCGGCTGGTCGCGCGGCGACACGCGCAACGGCAATACGACCCCGACCGGGTACGAGACGACGCGCCGGACCTCGAACCAGTCCCGCGCCAATGCCTACGATGTCAGCATGACGGCCCGCGTCGGGCACGGCATCGTGCGCGACGCCACGGTCGTCGAAGACGTGCACGTGCTCGAAGCACGGCTGCGGGCCGTCGGGGCGCTGCAGCGGCCGCTCTCGGCCGCGACGCGCGAGAAACTCGCGGGCCTTCTGGTGGTGTCTCCCCGGATCGCGGCTCCCCACGAGCGACCGTCGCGCTATCGGTGGCGCGAGATCGAACGCCTGCTCGTGGAGGATGGCGCGCTCCCGCCCGGCGGACTGGGGGCCTACGCCCTGCAACTCGCCGCCGATCCCGTCGCCGCGCGGATGACGCGGTCCCGCGGGCACTTCCTCGGCGCGATCGCCGGGTTCGCACACCACAACCACATCGCGTGGCAGGCGACGCAGACGGGTTTTCGCGACGTCCGCTATTCGGGGCCGACGACCGAACAGTTCTCGGAGAGCGGATCGCGAACGGCGTCTTCCAGCGACGGCGCCAGCGCCGGCCTGCTGTTCGAATGGTTCCGCCCAGTCGGATGGGAGTGGCAACTCGGCCTGACGTCCCGGTGCAGTGCCCCTGCGAGGCAGGGCGAGCACGGGTTGTCGACCAGCACCCTGGTCGACGTCGCCCGCCACGTGGCCGACCGCTGGCTCGTGAGGGGAACCGTCAACCACGGGCGCGAGTACGTGGGGCCCTCGCGGCTGCACGACACCGCTCTCGTGGACAACTGGATCGTTCAGGGGCGACTGACGGCGAACTACTTCGTCGAGGACAACGTCTCGGCCTTCGTGGACCTCGGGGAGTGGCAGGGCAGGAGCCGCTATGGGGTCGTCGGGTATCGGCGCTCCAGCTACTTCCACAACCGCTCCCTGAGCGTCGGCCTCACGTACCGCTTCCTCGGCCGCGTCTCGGCGCCGGGCCTGTTCGAGACGATGACGCCGATGTGAGGCGCGCCAGAATACCAACGGCCCCGGGGCTCGCGTCCCGGGGCCGTTCGCGCGCCGCGTCCGCGGCCGCGGCCGCGCGTCAACGGACGACGGCGAACCGGCGCGTGCGCCGCTCGGGGCCCGCGGCCAGGCGCACGAAATAGAGCCCCGGGCCCAGCGCGCCCCGGTCGATCGCGACCGTGTGCCGGCCCGCCTCGAACGCACCCTCGGCGGCCACCGTGACTTCGCGGCCCTGCACGTCGAGCACCGCCAGGCGCACGCGCGCGGCCGCGGGCAGGTCGAAGGACACGCGCGCGCCCGAGGCCGCGGGGTTGGGTCGGACACGCCCGAGCGTGACGCGGCCGGGCGAGCCCGGCGCGCCGGCGTCGAGCGTGGGCGGAACGTCGTCGCGGATGCTGAAGCCGCCCGCGTTCGTCGCCGTGACGAAGCCCTGCGCGAAGTCGCGCGCGCTCACGCGCACGAAGGCGCTGTCCAGGACCACGGGACCGGTCACCGTCCACCGGTAGCGGCCGGTGTTGGCGAGGCCCGCGGCGAGCAGTTCCCACGGCCCGGCGGGACCGTGACGCGACAGCTCGAGGTCGACCGACTGGACGCGCATCGTTCCGCCGCTCGCCTGCCAGCGCAGGTCGAGCGACTGGCCCACGACCAGCGTGTTGCCCTCGGCGGGCGAGAGCAGTTCGGCGTCGATCGGACCGAACGCGAACGGGTCGGGGATGCGGGCGATCCCGGCTCGCGGGCGCGCGCCGAGGTAGGTGAACGACCCGCCCGCGTAGAGGTCGTTGCCGTGCGTGGCGAGGGCGAACACGACGTCGTTGCAGCCGAAGCTCCACGGCAGCACCTCGCCGCCCGGGGCGCTCACGGTCGCGAGGTAGGACCGGGTCGCGAGCCCGACGAACAGGAACTGTCCCCCCAGGAAGAGGAGGCTGTCGCGCCGAGCCATCGCCAGGATCCGGTTGTCGGTGCCGGAGAGCGGCCACTCGTGCACGAGCCCCGTCGCGGAGTCCACCGGGCACAGGTGCCGCACGACATGCAGGCCCACGGAGGTGAAGTCGCCACCCAGGTAGACGATCGGCCCGTCGGCGAGGATCGAGGTCACGGTCAGGCTCGGATCCGGATGCCAGTCCTGCTTCTGGCCGCCGATCGTGTCGAGCGCCGCCGCGCGCAGCTGGGAGTGGTTGTTCATGTACTGGAACGCGCCGCCGGCGTACACGACGCCGCCGGCGCCGGAGAGCGTGTACACCTCGGCGTCCGCGACGGGATCCCAGTCGCGCAGGGCCCCCGTCGAGGCGTCGAACGCGGCGAGCCGGTGGCGCCAGAGTCCGTTCACCTCGGTGAACGCGCCGGCGACGTACACGCTGCCCCCGAGCGGGAGCAGCGCGTCGATCCAGGAGTTGGCGGACATGACCCACGGGCGGTAGGCGCCCGTCCCGGTGTCGATCGCGACCAGGTTCGTCGACGGCTGGCCGGCGACGTTCGTGAAGGCGCCCGCGGCGAAGAGCGTGGAGCCGTTCACGGCGAGCGCGCGGACCGAGCCGACGCCCGCGGGGTTCCAGGGCAGGACTTCGCCGGTGCTCATGCGCACGGCCGCGAGCCCGGAGCGCGACAGCGCGCCCGTCGCCTTGAAGTTGCCCCCGAGCAACAC
>CAZIXL010000519.1:0-3024 GCA_964542885.1 uncultured bacterium | reverse complement strand
CGCCGAACTGCTTCTGCAGGCCCCAGGTGACGCCGAAGACGCCGCCCTTGCCCTTGACCTCCCCCAGCACCTCCTCGTGCGAGGCGTCCGCCACGTCCTCGCCGAACACGACGATGCGCGGGTTGCGCTTCATCTCGTCGCGCAGCGCGTAGTTGATGCTCTGGAGGATGGTCTCGGTCTGTTTGGGGTCGGCCGGCGCGGGCTTCGCCAGGAAACGATCCGAAGTGGGATCCACGTTCGGCGAGAAGACGTAGGCCTGGACCGTGTGCACCGCGGGCTGCGGCGAGCCCTGCGCGTACTCGGACGCCGCGCGCACCTCGGCGGCGATCTCGGCGTGCAGCTTCTCGAGCTGCTCCTTGGTGGCGACGCGCTCCTCGATGAGCCAGCGGCTGAAGGTCTTCAGGCAGTCGCGCTCGGCCTCGGCCTCGCGCAGGTGCTGCGGCTTGTACTTGGTCTCGTCGTCCGACATGGAGTGCGAGTAGGGCCGCGTGACCCTGGCGCGGACGAGCGCCGGCCCCTTGCGCGCGCGGCACCAGGCCACGGCCTCGCTCAGGACGCGATAGGACTCGACGGGATCGTTGCCGTCGACTTCGCCGACCCAGTGCAGGTTCGGGAAGTTCCTGACCAGCTCGGCCACGTTGGCGCCGGCGGTCTGCACGTCGACCGGCACCGAGATGGCGTAGCCGTTGTCCTCGACCAGGAAGAGCACCGGGAGCTTGAGGTTGCAGGCCGAGTTCAGCGCCTCCCAGAACTCGCCCTCGCTGGTGGCGCCGTCGCCCGTGGAGACGTACACGACCTCGTCGCCCTCGACCTCGCCCTTCAGCTCGGGGTGCTCGCCCTCGAGGTCGCGGTACTTGACCAGCGCCTCGGCCGCGCCGACGGCCTGCAGGAACTGCGTTCCCGTCGGGCTCGACTGCGACACGATGTTGAGCTTCCGGTGGCCCCAGTGGCTGGGCATCTGCCGGCCGCCCGAGTTGGGGTCCTCGGCCGCGCCCACCGACGAGAGCAGCATCTCCTTCACCGTCATCCCGAGCTGCAGGCAGAGCGCCCGATCCCGGTAGTACGGATAGAAGTAGTCGTGGCCCGGCTTCATGGCCTTCGCCGCCGCCGCCAGCACCGCCTCGTGCCCCGCGCCCGAGATCTGGAAGAAGATGAGATTCAGCTTCTTGAGCCGGATCTCCTCGTCGTCCGTCCGGCGCGAGGTGACCATCGTGCGGTAGAGGCCGACGAGGTCTTCGGCCGTGAGGCCGGCGTGGCGCGACGCGGTGGCCGCGGGCTTGGCAGAGGCCATGGGGACGTCTCCGGGGAGGATGCCGGTGGACTGAAACAGGCGAAACTGTAGCGGACGCGCGCGGGCGGCGGCAAACCGCGGGCCGGGTCCCGCCGCCGGAGCCCGTCGGTGCGGTTCAGGAGCCCGCGCGGGGCGGGCTCCCGGGACGACCGCCCTGCTAGTAGCCCTGCGCGCAGCCGTCCTTGCGCTTCTCGGTCGCACCCGAGTACACGCCGGTCGCGGGATCGCGCCAGATGGCCTGGTAGCCGCCGTACGCCCCGACGGACTCGGGCTCCATGTGGTGCCCGCGCCGCTTCAGCTCGGCGATCACCGAGTCCGGCAGCCCGTCCTCGATGTGCAGCACGCCGCCGTCGGTCATCACCGTGCCGGTCGGCTCGGACGAGCCCGTGTGGTGGAAGCGGATCGCATCGCCCGCCTCCTGCAGGTTCATCCCGAAGTCCACGAGGTTGACCACGACCTGCGCATGCCCCTGCGGCTGCATGTCGCCGCCCATGAGCCCGAACGCCATGACGGGCTTGCCGTCCCTGGTCATGAACGCGGGAATGATCGTGTGGAACGGCCGCTTGCCGGGCTCGAGCGAGTTGGGCTTGCCGGGCGCGAGATCGAAGAGGTAGCCGCGATCCTGCAGGCCGAATCCGAGCGCGGGGATCACGTAGCCCGAGCCGAACCCGGTGTAGTTGCTCTGGATCATCGAGACCATCATGCCGTTCCCGTCGGCCGTGCAGAAGTAGGTCGTCTCGGCGCGGTTGAGCGCGGCGGGATCGCCGGGCACGTCCTTGACGGCGGCGTGCTGCATGTCCACGAGCTTCGCGCGCTCCTTCGCGTAGCTCTTGGAGATCAGCTGCTGCACGGGCACCTTCGAGAAGACGGGGTCGGCGTAGTAGCGCGCGCGGTCGGCGAACACGATCTTCTTGGCCTCGGTCATCACGTGCCAGAAGTCCGCCGAGTTTCTTCCCATGCCCTTGAGATCGAAGTTCTCGAGGACGTTCAGCAGCTGCAGCGCGGCGATCCCCTGCCCTGGCGGCGGCAGCTCCCACACGTCCCAGCCGTGGTAGTTGGTCGAGACGGGCGTGACCCACTCCGACGTGTGCTTCTCGAAGTCCTGCTTCGAGAAGAACCCGCCGTTGGCCTGCGAGTAGCGCACGATCTCGTCGGCGATCGGGCCCTTGTAGTAGGCGTCGCGGCCCTTGTCGGCGATCAGCTGCAGGGTCTTCGCGAGCGCGGGGTTCTTGAAGATCTCGCCCTCGTGCGGCGCGCGGCCGCCGGGCATGAAGACCTCGGCGAACCCGGGCTTGTCCTTGAACACGCGCGTCGACCGCTCCCAGTCGGACGCGATCACGGGCGAAAGCGGGAAGCCGTCGCGCGCATACGCGATCGCGGGCGCGAGGTCGCGCGCGAGCGGCAGCTTGCCGTACTTCCGGTGCAGCTCGGCCCAGCCGTCCACGGTGCCGGGGACGCTCCACGAGAACGGCGAATAGAGCGGAATGGTGCCGTCCTTCTCGGGCGTGACCTTGTCGGCGGTGAGCGCGAGCGGCGAGCGCCCGCACGCGTTGAGCCCGTGGAGCTGGCCGTCCTTCGGGTCGTACACGATCGCGAACATGTCGCCGCCGATGCCGTTCGACGTGGGCTCCATGAGCCCGAGGCACGCGTTGACCGCGATCGCGGCGTCCACGGCACTGCCGCCGTCCTTCAGCACCTGGATGCCGGCCTGCACGGCCAGGGGCTGCGCGGCG
>CAZIXL010000518.1:0-3030 GCA_964542885.1 uncultured bacterium | reverse complement strand
CGCCGGCGCGCAGGCGCACCAGGTAGAGTCCCGGCGGGACGCCGCGGCCCTGCGCGTCCCGCAGGTCCCAGCCCCAGCGCCAGCTCGTTCCGGCGTCCGCCGGCGCGGCGGCAGCGGCCGCGCGCACGTACGAAAGCACGCGGCGGCCCTGCACGTCGAGCACGTCCAGTTCGAACGCGCCGTCGCCCGGCGGCAGGTCCACGCCGAGCCGCACCGTGCCGCGCGCCGGGTTCGGCGCCGGCGGCGCGAGCGCCGCGCGCGCGACCGGGACGCCGGGCGCCACCGACACGGGGGCGGGCTGGTGCGCGGGGTCGTAGACGACGACGCGCAGCGAGTCCACGCTCAACCCGTCGATCTGCGTGCCACTGTCGGCGCGTGAGCGGAAGCGCAGGCGGATCGCGCCGTCGGCGGGCGTGCCCGCGAACGCCGAGAGGTCGGCGCGGTCGGGCGTCCACAGCCAGCGCGAGCCCTCGAAAGCCGGCAGGCCGCCACCCAGGATGTTCGCGGGGTCCGAGAGGGTCGTCGCGCCCGCGGCGAGCGCCGTCCACGAGGCGCCGTCGCGGCTGGCTTCGAACACCGCGCCGTCGTAGTCGCTCTCGAACGTCCAGCGGTCCTCGAAGAGCGCGTACGCGTGCGTGCCCGCCGTCAGGTCGAGCGGCGCGGTGAGCGTGGCGCTCGCGTTCATGCCGGACGCGTAGCGGCCGGAGGGGCTGTCGGCGAAGTACGCGCTCGGGTGCACGGGGTCGTTCGCCCGGACGCCCCAGCCGCCGGCGAACGTCCAGCCCGCCGCGGACGAGAGGTCGCTCGTGTAGACGACCGTCGGCGTGCCGACGACGACTTCGACCGTGTCGCGGCAGCAGAGGCCCGACGGAGCGGTGAAGTCCACGCGGAAGCGGACGAGCCGGCCGGGCGTGACCGTGTCGTCGGCCGCGACCACGAACGACGCCGGGGCGGCCGCCCAGTCGCCCGGCCCGAGCGGATCGAGCGCGACCGGCCCCGTCACCGCCGAGACGCCGGCGGAGAGCGACGCGAGCGTGGCCTCGAGGCCCGGCCCCGCCGTGCCGGTCAGGCCCAGGTTGCGCGCGCGCACCTCGAGGTGCGTGCTCCAGCCCGCGTCGAGCGTGCCCTCGGCGATCGTCGCGTCACCGGCCACGAGCCACGGACCCGCGAGCCCGGCGATCGTGCGGCACGGGCGCAGCAGCTGTTCGGCGAGCGGGACGATGCGCGACGGGGCGGGCCAGAAGCCGTCGTCGGGCCCGCCGATCTCGGGCGTCCACGTGTACGCGCGGGGCTTGAGCAGCGTGTCGCCGTAGGTCCAGTCGTTGAACTCGCCGTTCACCTCGTACAGCACCCGCGGCGAGGGCCCGCCCGTGAAGCCGTTGCCGAGCGTCAGCTCGTCGGTCCACGCCTGGAAGCGCGCGGAGTCCGCCGTGCCGGCGGGCGTGAAGCCCCACGGGTGCAGCATGAGGTCGCTGTACGTGTGGAACGAGAAGCCCGTCACCGGGTGCAGGGCGATCACGAGGTCGCGCTGGATGCGCGTCTCGGGCTCCGAGAACGCCGCCGGGCCGCGATAGGTCGCGCTGCTCGGCGAGGCGCCCGAACCCGTGTTGTTGAGGCCCCACTGGTAGCCGAAGTTGCGGTTCAGGTCGACGCCGTCGGCGCCGTTGGTGGTGTGGTTGCCGTCGTTGTCGCGCAGGTTCTTGCGCCACAGCCCGAACGCCGCCGTGCTGTCGCGGATGCGCTCGTTGAACGCGTAGCCGTCGGGATTGACGACCGGGACCACGACGATCCGCCGCTGGTCGAGCAGGTAGTGCGACACCGGGTCGGTGTCGTAGGTCGCGAGCAGGTCGTCGACGAAGTAGAAGAGCGCCTGCATGCCCTCGGGCTCGCGGCAGTGGGTGAGCGCGTTGAAGAGCGCCACCGGGCGGTCGTCCGGCCCGTCCACGTGCCGGCCGATCTCGAGCGCCAGCACCGGGCGCCCCTGCACGCTGAAGCCGAGCGTGTCGACCCGGTCGGCCACGAGGCCGCGCGTGTCGGAGGCGACCAGGTCGTCGAGCTTGGCCGTCACCTCGTCGAGCGTCCAGAAGCCGCCGAGGCTGCCCGAGCCGAACGGGGGCAGGGCGGTCGTGCGCGCCGGGCCGGCGGGGCCGGCCGGGTCGCCGTCGAGCGTCGCCGGCGCCGCCGGCCGCGCCGCGAGCACGGCGCGCGCGCGCGCGGCCGCCGTCCGGCCGGGATCCTCGTCCAGCACGCTCGCGTGCGCGCCGAGTGCGGCGAGCCGCGCGTCGTCGCCCGGCCACTCGAGCACTTCGGCCCACGCGCCCCGCCCGACGGTCGTGACGTCGAAGCCGGCTTCGAGGAGCGCGGCCAGCGTGAGCCCGCCGTCGAGCGGCACGCGCACGAGGCGCGGACCCGCGGCGGCGGGCGCGGCGGCGAGGAGTGCGGGCAGCAGCAGCGAAAGCAGGCGGCGCATGCGGGTCATGGCGGCTCCGCGGGGGAAGAGAGGTCCGTGAAAGCGCACGATTCTAGCCCGTCCGGCCCCGCATGCCGAAACACGATCGCTGGTCTACCCTGCGGGCCGTGTCCCGTCCCGACCGCGCGATCGCCTGGCTGTTCGACGTCGACGGCACCCTGGTCCACACCGAGGGCGCCGGCCGCGACGCGCTCGAGGCCGCGTTCCTCGGGCTCTTCGGCGTGCCGCGCGCGCTCGACGGCGTGCCGCTGGCCGGGCGGACCGACCCGCTGATCGTCGGCGACGCGCTCGCGCGCCACGGGCGCGCGTTCGTGGACGGCCAGGCGGACCGCTTCTGGGCGGACGCCGCGCTCCACCTCGAACGGCTCCTGTCGCCGCCGCGCGGCCACGTACTGCCCGGCGTGCACGCGGCCCTCGACGCGATTGCGCTCGAGCCGGGGCACGTGCTGGGGCTCCTCACCGGCAACATGCCCGCGCTCGCGAAGCTCAAGCTCGGGGCGTTCGGGCTCCACGAGCGCTTCGCGTTCGGCGCCTTCGGCAGCGACGGACCGCTGCGCGAC
>CAZIXL010000517.1:0-3038 GCA_964542885.1 uncultured bacterium | reverse complement strand
CGCGAGGACGGCCTCCTGCGGCTCGTGCCCGGCCTCGGCACGCGCGCGGTGGACCGCCTCAAGGACGACTACCCGGTGCTGCTCGCGCCGGGCCAGCCCGGGTTGCGCGTCAATGTCACGCCGGACGAAGTGGTGCGCTACGCCCCCAAGATGGCCGACGTCATCAACCTCGAGACCGGGGAGTTCGAGACCGTCGCGGTGGCTGACCTGCTGCGCCAGCACGGGCACGACCTGCCGCGCGCCGCGCAGATGGTCTCGATCCTCGACGAGGACCACCTGCGGCGACCGGCCGGCACGCACGTGGACTTCGAGGACCAACAGCTCGTGGTGACGTTCGAGGGCCTCGCAAACGACGCCGCGTTCATGCACCAGATGAAGGAGGTCCTCGAGGTGCTCGAGCGCGAGATGGGCGTCCCGGTGGACATCGAATTCGCCTCCGACGGGCGCCACCTCTACCTGTTGCAGTGCCGACCGCAGAGTTCGTTCGGCGACTCGCAGCCCTCGCCCATCCCGCGCAACCTGCCGCGCGAGCGAGTGCTGTTCACCGCCAACCGTTTCGTATCGAACGGCCGCGTCCCGGACCTCACGCACCTCGTGTACGTGGACCCGGCGCGTTACAGCGACCTCAGCGACCTCGAGACGCTGCGCGGGGTCGGCCGCGTCGTCGGGCGGCTCAACAGGCTGCTGCCCAAGCGCCAGTTCGCACTGCTCGGGCCCGGCCGCTGGGGCAGCCGGGGTGACGTGAGATTGGGAGTGAGCGTCACCTACGCCGACATCAACAATGCCGCCCTGCTCGTGGAGATCGCACGGCAGAAGGGGAACTACCTGCCGGACCTTTCGTTCGGCACGCACTTCTTCCAGGACCTGGTCGAGGCCTCGATCCGCTACCTGCCCCTCTATCCCGATGATCCTGACGTGCGGTTCGACGAACTGTTCCTGCTGCGCTCGGAGAACATCCTGCCGTCACTGTTGCCCGAGGCCGCCGCGTATGCCGATGTCGTTCGGGTCATCGACGTGGGCCGCGCACATGAGGGGCACGTGCTGCGCGTGCTGCTCAACGCCGACCTCGAAGAGGCCGTGGCGCTCTTCGCGCCGCCGCACACCTCGGCGCTGTCCGTGGCCGAGGGCGAGGGCCGCCTCGAGGGGCCGAGCGATCAACACTGGCGTTGGCGGCTGCGCTTCGCCGAGCGCATCGCCGCCAGCGTGGACCCCGCGCGCTTCGGCGTGAAGGCCATATATGTGATCGGCAGCGCCAAGAACGCCACGTCGGGGCCGGCCAGCGACCTCGACCTGCTCGTGCACGTTGGCGGATCGGACGCGCAGCGGCGCGCGCTGGAGGAATGGCTGGAGGGCTGGAGCCTCGCGCTGGCGGAGATGAACTACCTGCGCACGGGCTACCGGACCGGAGGGCTGCTCGACGTTCACTACGTGACGGACGAGGACTTCGCCCGCGGCTCGAGCTACGCCGTCAAGGTGGGCGCGGTGACCGACGCGGCGCGGCCCCTGCCCATGGGTGCTGCCACGGGGCCGAACGCCGGCTAGGCCGGACTAGACGAGCTCGCGGGTCGCCGCCTCGAGGTCGCCGGGGTCGAAGCGTATGAGCGCTAGTTCGGGCCCGTCGTGGGCGGCCGTGAACGCGTGCGTGCGTCCGATCCGGCAGCGCCACGTGCCGGTAAGGCGCGCCGACTCGTGGACGTGGCCGTGGAGCGTGACCAGCGGCGAGCGCTCCTCGATGAACCGGCGGATGGCGATGCTGCCGACGTGTACATCGAGAGGGACGTGCTCGAACCTGCGCTCGTCGAGGGCTGCACGATCGAGCGGCGTGTCATAGGGCGGCGCGTGGAAGAGCCCGATCGTGCGGTCGAGCGATGCGTCCGCTGCCAAGGCTGCGAGGTCCTGCGCGATCGTGGACCATCGGGCCTCGCGCTCTGAGACCGGCACCGTGCGGCGCCCCTCCTCGGGCGAGACGCAGCCCGGGTCCACGAAACGCGATACGTCGTAGCGCTCCCAGTCCTTGAGCGCAAAGGGCGTCGGCGGCACGTACGCGTAGCCCAGCACGTCGTGCGCGCCGAACGCCATGCGACGGTCGTGCGCGTAATGCCAGGCGCCGCGCGTGGCCCCTTCGAGCAGTGCCGCCTCCTCAATGCGCGCATCATCGTTGCCGAGTACGAGGAACACCTCGGGTGCTGCCGTGCGGAGCCGCGCCCGCACGGCGAGGAACTCCGACGCGAGGAAGTCGCCGACGAAGTCGCGGTGGCTCAGGGACGGCGTGGTAAAGTGAAAGAGCCCCGAGGGCAGCAGGTCGCCCCCGAGAAACACGCCCGCCGGGCGCTCCCGTTCGATCGCGTCGATCAGCTTGCGGTAACGGCGCTCGTCCCCGTGCAGGTCCGAGGCGAAGAAGTATAGCGGCACGTGTCGTCTCCTCGTCGGCTCGCCGACGCCACAGACTACCGCGCCCTCACGCTTGTCGCAGAGGAGCCACTGGATCTCGCGGAGGCGCTCCCCGGCAGCGGGGAGCGGTCTAATGGACCGCGTGCCCCGTCGCTTTCCGATGCGCTGCACGCGTGCCAACTTATTGCCCCACGGCCCATTAGTTCAGACCGATAGAGAAGCGGTTTCCTGATCGAAGACGTACCCATTCATGCATGGTTGCACTGCGATCGCGCACCCACTGCAGACAGCGCTCATGTCGAAGCCCTCGCGTCGGTTGAAGGCGCGAGGGCTTCACGTTTGAGCGGTCACGAGCGGACAGGCTTTGACGCCTATCTCGTAGCCGACGTCGTAACCACTTCGAGCAGATGCGCCACGAGAACCAGAGGACGCTTGACGCGCCAGCCCAACCTGGCGGATCAGCGCGCGACCAGCTGAATCGGCACCGACCGGAACCCGCCCAGCGGCGGCTGCTCGCGGGCGGATTCTCCGGCCAAGTCGATCCGCGAAGTCGTCGAGAGCAGCGCTCGCACCAGTTCCCGCAGCTCCAGGCGGGCCAGTGGCCGACCCGGACACACGTGCGGTCCGATGCCATAGACGACATTCCC
>CAZIXL010000516.1:0-3044 GCA_964542885.1 uncultured bacterium | reverse complement strand
CAGCCCGAGCGAGCGGGCGAGGTAGAACGGCCCGACGACCAGCGTCGCCATGAGCACGGTCGACACGAGCGCGCTCGCCGCGAGGTTCGCGCCCAGCGCGCGCGGCCGGAACAGGTCGAGCCGCACCATCGGCCTGTCGCTGCGCGCCTCGGCGTACACGAAGAGCGCGCCGGCCGCCGCGGCCGCCACGAGCAGCGCGAGCGTGACCGGGGCGGCGTGCGTGCCGCCGCCGGTCGCCGCGAACGAGTAGGCGGCGAGGGCGAGGGCGAGCAGCGTCGCGCCGGGCCAGTCGAATGCGCGGCCTTGCGCGCCTGCGCGGGCGGCGTCGACGGGCAGGTGGCGGGCGACGAGGGCCAGGCTCACGACGCCGATCGGCAGGTTGACCAGGAACACGGCGCGCCAGCCGAGCAGCGCGATCAACGCCCCGCCGAGCGAGGGCCCGAGCGCCGTGCCGATCGCGGACAGGGTGGCGAGCTGTCCCATCGCGCGGCCGGTCCGTTCCTTCGGCACGACGTCGCCCACGAAGGCGAGCGAGAGCGCCATCATGGCCGCGGCCCCGAGTCCCTGCGCGGCGCGCGCGGCGACCAGCACCTCGAGCGAACCCGCGAACCCGCAGGCCGCCGACGCCACGGTGAAGAGCGCGACGCCCGCGAGCAGGGTGCGGCGGCGGCCGAGCGCATCGCCGAGGCTGCCCGCGCCGACGATGAGCGAGGTGATGGCGAGCAGGTAGGCCAGGACCACCCACTGGACCTGCGCGAAGCTGGCCCCGAAGGCGCCGGCCAGGCTCGGCAGGGTGACGTTGGCGATGCTGGTATCGAGCGACGACATGAGCGTCGGGATCGAGAGGGCGGCCAGCACCGCACCATTAGAAGTAGGGCGGGACTCTCCCGCCCGGGAATCCTGCTGCAAGACGTTGGCCGACATTGGGTTGTCCTCCACGGCAACGGAGTTCGATCGTGACGCTGGAAGCGTAGGGCCCGGCCTCGTGTGGCGGAAGACGCACGGTTTGCACTCCATTCGTGCATTTGACGCCATGCCTGGGACTCCGCGTGCTAGCCTGCCGCGCGTGTCCGACCCCGACCTGAACCTGCTCGTCACGCTCGATGCGGTGCTCGCAGAAGGCAGCGTCGCGCGCGCGGCGCGCCGGCTGCGGCTGAGCCCGTCGGCCATGAGCCGCGCGCTGGCGCGGCTGCGCGAGGTCGTGGGCGACCCGCTGCTCGTGCGCGCCGGCCGCGGGCTGGTGCCGACGCCGCGCGCGGTCGAGCTGCGCGAGCGCGTCGGGCCGCTCGTCGAGCAGGCGCGGGCGACGCTGCGCCCGAGCGAGACGCTCGACCTGGGCCGGCTCGTGCGCACGTTCACGCTGCGGACGAGCGAGGGCTTCGCCGAGAACTTCGGCCCCGCCCTGATCGCGCGCGCCGGTCGCGAGGCGCCCGGCGTGCGGCTGCGGTTCGTACAGAAGCCCGACAAGGAGAGCGCGCCGCTGCGCGAGGGGACCGTGGATCTCGAAACGGGCGTCGTGGACGCGGCCACCGGGCCCGAGCTGCGCGCGCAGGCGCTGTTCCGCGACCGCGTCGTGGGCGTGGTGCGCGCCGGCCACGTGCTGGGCGAGGGCGAGGTGACGCTCGAACGCTACCTGGACGCACGGCACGTGAGCGTGTCGCGGCAGGGCATCGACCAGTGGCCCGTCGACGATGCGCTGGCGGCCCAGGGGGCGAAGCGCGGCATCGCCACGATCGTCGCCGGCTTCTCGACCGCGCTCGCGCTCGCCCGCGGATCGGACCTGGTCGCGAGCGTGCCCGAGCGCCACACCGGCAACCTGCGCGCGGGCATGCGCAGCTTCGCGCTGCCGTTCGCGACGCCGGAGTTCTCGGTCTCGATGCTGTGGCACCCGCGGCTGGACGCCGACGCGGCCCATCGCTGGATGCGCGGGTGCGTGCGGGACGAATGCGGAGGCGGTGCGGGCACGCCCGCCTGAGCCCGGCGGGGCGAGCCCGCTCGCGCAGGGTCGCGCGTTCCGGCACACTGCGCGGCATGACGCACCGGTCGCGAGACACCACGAAGAGCCTGACGCGCCGCACGCGGCCGCCGGACTTCCAGCTGCACCTGCTGGCCCCCGGGCAGGTCGTGCGGAGCCCCGAGAGCGACGAGGAGTACGCGATCGAGCGCATGATCGGCTCGGGCGGCTTCGGCCAGGTGTTCGTGGCGCGCCGCGTGCGCGAGCGCGGGCGCGGTGCGCCGCTCTGCATCAAGGCGAGCGCGCGCATCGACGCGTGGCTGCGCGAGGCGTACTTCGGGCAGATCCTGCAGGGGCACCCGCGTGCGATCGCCGTCGACGACGCGTTCCCGGTGCCGAACGCCGGGCGGATGACCTACTGCCTCGCGCTCGAGTACGCGCGACACGGCGACCTGCGGCTCTACCTGCGGCGCACGACGCGCAGGTGGAACGAGCGCAAGATCCGGCTCGAGATCGCCGGCGTGCTGAGCGTGCTCGGGCGGCTGCACCGCGGGCACACGCTGCACCGCGACCTGACGCCGATGAACGTGCTGGTGTGCGAGGGCGAGACGCTCAAGCTGGGCGACTTCGGCATCGCGCGGCAGCAGAGCAACGATCGGGGCGTGACCGCCGGCACCATGAACCGCATGACGGCGCCGAGCGACATCCTCGAGGGCTCGGTGCCCAAGTGGCAGGCGCGTGACGACGTCTACCAGGTGGGCCAGCTGCTCGCGATGCTCGTGCGCAAGGACGCGGACCAGCGCGTGCGCACCGGCGACGTGAGGCAGCTGTCGTGCAGCGACCAGCTGAAGGAGATCATCCACCGCTGCATCGGCGAGCGGCGCAAGCGCTACGAGGACGCAGTCGAGATGATCGAGGCGCTGCGCAAACGCCCCGCGTCGCTGGCGCCCGGCGCCGCGCGCTCGCTGGCGGGCGTGCACCTCGCGTTCACCGGCATCCTGACCCGCCCGCGCGCCGACGCCGCGCGCGCGGCGACGCGCGCCGGCGCGATCGTGCACGGCGGCCCGTCGGCGCAGACGACGATCCTCGT
>CAZIXL010000515.1:0-3044 GCA_964542885.1 uncultured bacterium | reverse complement strand
TGTCAGCGCCGATGCTAGAAGTCCGCTGAACGGCGAGGAAGAAGTCCCCCGAACGCCGAGCACTTTGTACCTTCGTGATGGCTACCAACCACACGGAGGTGCTCGATGCTCAGGAAGGGGGACTTCGTGGAGATCCAAGCACTGGCGAAGGCCGGCGTCTACCAGAAGGACATCGCGGCCCGGCTGGGGGTGCACCCGAAGACGGTCAGCCGGGCGCTGAAGCGGGGCGCGGCCCCGCGGGGGCGCCGGGAGCGCGGGTTCATCAAGCTGGGACCGTACCTGGCGACGGTGGACCGGCTGCTGGGCGAAGGGGTGTGGAACGCGATCGTGATCCTGGACGTGGTGCGCGAGCAGGGCTACGCGGGCGGGCTGAGCCAGCTGAAGCGCTACATCGCGCCGAAGCGGCCGTTGCGCACCCGGGCGGCGACGGTGCGGTTCGAGACCGAGCCGGGCCGGCAGTTGCAGAGTGACTGGGGCACGATCACGACGCGGATCGCCGGCGAGGCGGTGAGCGTGCACTTCATCGTCAACACGCTGGCCTACTCGCGGCGGATGCACGTGTGGGCGACGGACTCGCAGGACGCCGAACACACGTACGAGGGCCTGGTGCGGGCGTTCGAGTACTTCGGCGGCGTGCCGCGCGAGGTACTGGTGGACAACCAGAAGTGCGCGGTGCTCGCACACCGCTCGGGCGGCGAGGTGCGCTACCACCCGCGGTTCGTCGACCTGGCCGGCCACTACGGGTTCGCACCACGCGCGTGTCGGCCGGCGCGGGCGCAGACCAAGGGCAAGGACGAGCGCATGGTGGGCTACCTGAAGCACCACTTCTTCGTCCGCTACCCCGAGTTCGACGGCTGGCCGCACCTGAACCAGGTGCTGGAGCGCTGGCTCGGGGCGGTGGCCGACCGGCGCCAGCACGGCACGGTGCACGAGGTCGTGGCCGAACGCTTCACGCGCGAGGCGCCGACCCTCGGGGCCCTGCCGGCGACGCGTTACGACACGGCCTACCGCGAGCGGCGCCAGGTGGGTTGGGATGCCTATCTCGACGTGCGCGGCAACCGCTACAGCGTGCCGGCTGCGCTGGCCGGGCAGACGGTGGTGATCCGCATCGGCTTCGACGACGTGCTGAGCGTGTTCGCGGACGAGCACGTGGTGGCCGAGCACCGGCTGCAGTCGCGTGAACGCGGCTGGGGGGTGCAGGCCGAGCACCACGCGGCACTGTGGGCCGAGACGCTGCAGGTCGAGCACCGGCCGCTGCGCGAGTACGAGGAGGTGACGTCGTGGAGCTGACCGCGCTGCTCGAACGCATGAAGCTCGAACACCTGGCCGACCAGCTCGACACGGTCTGCGAGCAGGCGGCGGGTCGCGACCTCGACTACAAGAGCTTCCTCGCCCAGGCGCTCGAGACCGAGTACCGGGGTCGCTTCCAGCGCGGCACCGAGGCGCGCATCAAGCAGGCGCGCTTCCCGTGGCTGAAGACCCTCGAGCAGTTCGACTTCGAGTTCCAGCCCAGCCTCGACAAGAAGCTCGTGCGCGAGCTCGCCGGACTGTCGTTCGTCGAGCGCGCGCACAACGTCGTGCTCCTCGGGCCGCCGGGCGTCGGCAAGACCCACCTCGCCATCGCCCTCGGCCTGAAGGCCGTCGAGGCCGGCTACTCGGCGCTGTTCCTCACGCTCGAACAGCTCATGACCCGCCTGACCCGGGCGCGCCACGAGAACCGGCTCGAGCGCACACTGCAGCAGCTCGTCTACCCGAAGGTCCTCGTCCTCGACGAGCTCGGCTACCTGCCGCTCTCGCGCGAGGAAGCGAGCCTGTTCTTCCGCCTGCTGGCACGCCGCTACGAGCGCGCCAGCCTGGTGGTCACGAGCAACAAGAGCTTCCTCGACTGGGGCGAGATCTTCCAGGACCACGTGCTCGCGACCGCCATCCTCGACCGGCTCCTGCACCACGCCACCACCCTCAACATCAAGGGCGAGAGCTACCGCCTGAAGGAGAAGCGTCGCGCCGGGCTGCTCGGCCAAGCCCCGCAACCCCAACCCGAGGAGGTGCACACGGCGGGCTGAGGCCCCGCCGGCGTTGCCGGCGGACTTCCTCGCCGGCGTTCAAGGGACAAACTCGTCGGCGATCCGGGGACTTCCCAATCGGCGATCAGCGGACATCTCGCGTCGGCGTTGACAGCCGAGGCGCTCCAGCTCAACGAGCGCACGATTCGCCGCATGGTGGCTGGTCGCCGCATGCCTTGTGTCCGGCTCGGTCGGCAGCTTAGGTTTGATCCCCAAGCGCTGTCCCGGTGGCTTCAGGCGAGAGAGGAGGGCTGAACTCATGCCGAAGCTCCCGGAGAACATGTGCCGGCGACCCGGACGGCGGGCGTATTACTTTCGGTCCCGGATCAACGGCAAGGACCGGTGGGTGTCCCTCGGAACCGACTTCGAGGAAGCCTGCCGGAAGCTGCGACAGCTCCAGGCGGGGGATGTCGTGCCGCGGAGTGAGTTGACGGTGAAGCTCGCGGCCGAGCGCTGGCAGCAGCAGTACGTGGCGACATCGCGCCAGCCCAAAGGGCAGATCACGACCAAGAGCCGGGTGAAGAAGTACCTCGAGCCTGGACTTGGCCACCTGATCCTCGGCCGGCTGACGCGCGAGCACGTGCGAAGCTACCGACTGTGGCTCGAGACGCACCCGATCTCACCGACCTCGGTGTGGCACATCCTCGCGGACCTGCGGTGCATGCTGTACTGGTGTGTGGACGCTGGGCTTCTCGATTCCTCACCGTTTCCGCGACGGGTTATGCCGCGACTTCAGGAGCGACCGCCTGACCGGCTGACGGACGAGGAGGCGGAACGGCTCCGCGAGCTTCCCGAGCCCTACGGCTTCGTGTGCCGACTGGCACTCGGTACCGGACTGCGGTGGGGAGAGCTCACCCGGGTTCAGGCAAGTGACGTCGAACGTGGATTCCTGGTGATTCATCACACCAAGAGCCGCCGCGTGCGTCGGGTACCGCTGGAGACGTCGTTGCTGAAGGAAGTGACTGGTCGTGTGGGGAGGCT
>CAZIXL010000514.1:0-3055 GCA_964542885.1 uncultured bacterium | reverse complement strand
CTGGTCGTAGGCCACGACCTCCGCGCGGATGAACCCGCGGGCGAGGTCCGAGTGGATCTCGCCCGCCGCGTCGACCGCCGCGTCGCCACGATGGATCTCCCACGCGCGCACCTCGTCGGGTCCGACCGTGAAGAACGAGATCAGGCCCAGCAGCTCGTAGCAGGCGCGGATCACGAGCGAGAGCCCGTCCTCCTTCACGCCCAGCTCCTCGCGGAACGCGCCACGCTCCTCGGGCGGCAGCGACACGATCTCGCGCTCGGTCTCGGCGCGCAGGGCGACGCCCAGCGAGCCGCGGCCCGCCGCGGGCGGCTGGCGCGTCGAGCGCTCGTCCTGGTTGAAGATCACGACCAGCGGCTTGAGCGTGAGGAACTGGAAGCCGCGCAGGAGCCGCACCTCTTCCGGCGTGAGGTCGACCTCGCGCAGCGGCGTCTCGGCCTCGAGCGCGGTCCGGCACTTCTTCAGCGCCTCGCCCTCGGCGGCCGCCTCCTTCTTGCCGATGCGCAGCTCCTTCTCGATGCGCTCGAGCCGTGTCTCGGCGATCGCCAGGTCGTTCAGCACCAGCTCCGCCTCGAGCTCGCGCAGGTCGCGCGCCGGGTCGACGCCCTTGAGGGCGGGCACGGCCGGGTTCTCGAAGTCGCGCACGACGGCGACGAGCGCGTCGCACTGGCGGACGCCCGCGAACAGGTCGGGGCCCTTGCCGGGCTTGCCGTGCCCCGCGGCGGCGCTGTCGACGAACTGGATCTGCGCGAACACGGTCTTCTTCGGCTGGAACATCGCCGTGAGCCGGTCGATGCGCGCGTCGGGCACCTTGAGGACGCCCACCCGGTCCTTCGCCGAGGCGCCGGGCGGCGCGGCGGCAGCGGCGCCCTGCATGAGGATCTCGAACAGCGTGGTCTTGCCGGACTGGGGCAGCCCGAGGATGCCGACTCTCTTCATGGCCTCGATCGCGGTCGGGAACGGCGCACGCGGCGCCAGCGAAAAGCCCGCGAGGGAACCCCCGCGGGCGAGCTGGGAATCGGCGGGACTCTACGGGGGGGCGCCGGGGCGCGTCAATCCCCGCAGTCGGGGCAGCCGCGGTCGCGGTAGGCGGCGCGCAGGGCGACCCGCAGGCGCTCGCTCAGGTGGATCGGGGTGCCGACGGCGTCGTCGGACCGGAAGAGCTGGATCGTGGTGCGGATCGTGTCCACCTCGAGGTGGCAGTGCCGGCATCCGTTCAGGTGCGCTTCGATCTCCGAGCGCAACTCCGCGGCCACGTCCTCTTCCAGGAAGTCCGAGATCTGGTCGAGGACCTCCTGGCAGCTCAGCTTCTTCACGACGCGGCGCTCCACTCCGGCGTCGGGTCCAGCACCGTCATGTCCGGGCCTCCTCCTCGTTCACCGTGACGCACGCGGCTCGCTGCGGCGCCTCGACCCAATCGCACGCTTCCGATGCGACAACCCCGCGAGCGTTTTGGGGAAGTTCAGCCCGCCCGTGCCCGCAGGGCGCGCCGGCAGCGGCCCGGCGCGCAGCATGCTGGGACGGGTCCCGGAAATCAAGGGGCGGCACCGGCTTGTGCGAACCCGCGAAGGGAGTTTCGCGATGGTGACCCGTGCTGGGATCGAACCAGCGACACCCTGATTAAAAGTCAGGTGCTCTACCGACTGAGCTAACGGGTCACCGCGCGGTCCTTATATCGGCTGCCCCGGGGCGAGGCAACCGGGCCGTCGGGACCGTGCCGATCGCGGGCCCCGGGCCCCAAACGCGCGGCGGCCGTCCGGCGCTCGCGCGCGGACGGCCGCCCGTGGTGCTGCCGCTGCGACTACTTGCCGTCCTTGTCCCGCTTCTTCAGGTACTCGACGACCTGCTTCGCCTCTTCGGGCGTCAGGTTCTGGTTCGTCATCTGGAGCTTGTTGTTCTCGAGGAAGAGCTGGTGCGAGATCGGGTCGGTCTTGACCATCTCGATCGGGTCCAGCATCTGGTGCTCCATCCACGCGGCCGTGCGCTGCTTCGTCACGCCCTGCAGGTTCGGGCCCGTGAACTTCTCGCCCCAGTGGTGGCACACGACGCAGCCCTTCGTGTTGAACACCTTTTCGCCGGCCGCGGCCGCGGCCGCGTCGATGGGCGCATCGAAGGCGCGCGGGCCGTCGTCGTAGAGCGACTTCGCGAGGACCTGGCTCGAATCCGCAGCGGGGGTCGCGGGGGTCGTGGCCGCGGGCGTCTCGGTCGAGCTGGTTCCCGCCTCCTCGGACTTGCCACCGCAGCCGACGACGGCGGCGAAGGCCAGCATGAGCGCGAACGCGAGGAACAGGGAGACACGCAGCTTCATGGAACTCCTTCCTTCCTTTTCCGACGGGCTCCCGCGGCGCGGGAGCACCGGATGGCGGTCATGGCCCGGCGCGCGGGATCGGATCGTGCGCGCCACGGCGGTGTGATGCGGGGCGCAGGTTAGGCGAAGCGGCCGGGCGCGTCCACGCGGAGCGCACCCGGCACCGTCCCGGGATCGTCAGGCCTTCTTCGGGCCGGTCCCGGAAGGCGGCGCGTCGTCGTCGTCGACGACGGTGCGCAGCGGCGGCGTCGTCGTGTCGTCGAACTGGCCCGAGCGAACCGCCCACACGTATGCCGCGATGCCCCCGGCGACCACCACGAGCGCGGCCGGCAGCAGGATGAACATCACGCTCATCGCCACACCCCTTCGAACGTGCGGCCCCGCCACGCGACGAGCACCACCGTGAGCGAGCTCGCCGGCATCATGAGCGCGGCGACCAGCGGGCTGATGAGCCCGGCCACCGCCAGCGACGCGCCGGCGAGATTGTAGACGATCGAGATCCCGATCCCGAGCCGGATGACGCCGAGCGTGCGCGCGGCGCCTTCGGCCAGCTCGGCGAGCGGTGCGACGCCGGGACGCGCGAGGAACACGTCGGCCGCCGCGAGGCACGCCTCGGCGCCGCCCTTGACGCCGACGCCCACGGTGGCGCGCGCGATCGCCGCGGCGTCGTTGACGCCGTCGCCGACCATCACCACGCGTTCGCCGTGCGCGAGCAGGGCCTCGATCGCCGCGCGCTTGTCCTCGGGCGAG
>CAZIXL010000513.1:2459-3064 GCA_964542885.1 uncultured bacterium | reverse complement strand
CGCTTCAACGCGCACAACGCGGCCGGCGCCTTCGCCGCCGCCGCCGCCCTCGGCGTCGACGCGGAGGCCGGCGCACGCGCGCTGGCCGCGTTCGCCGGCGTTCCCGGCCGGCTCGAGCGCGTGGACGGCGGCCGCGACGTGGTCGTGGTCGTGGACTACGCGCACACCCCCGACGCGCTCGCGCGCGCGCTCGCCGCCTGCCGCGAGCACGCGCCCGGCCGCGTGCTGTGCGTGTTCGGCTGCGGCGGCGACCGCGACCGCGGCAAGCGCCCGCAGATGGGCGCCATCGCCGCGCGGCTCGCCGACCGGGCGTGGGTGACGAACGACAACCCGCGCTCCGAGGACCCGGCCGCCATCGCGCGCGAGATCGTGGCCGGTGCGCCCGGGGCGGGCCTGGCGACGATCCTCGACCGGCGCGAGGCGATCGCGGCGGCGCTCGCGGCCGCGCGGCCCGGAGACGTCGTGCTGGTGGCGGGCAAGGGGCACGAGGCGACGCAGACCATCGGCGCGCAGGTGCTGCCGTTCGACGACCGCGCGGTCGCGCGCGAGCTGCTGGGGGCGGGCGCGTGAGCGCGCGGCCGCCGAGGGCGACGATCGCCGGGCTC
>CAZIXL010000513.1:0-2449 GCA_964542885.1 uncultured bacterium | reverse complement strand
GGCCGGGGCCGCGGCGCCGGGCGTGGGCGAGATCCCGCTCGTGCGGCTCGCGCAGTGGACGAACGGCGACCTGGTCGTACGCGACGTGCCGCGCGACGCGGCGGCGCGCGAGGCGTTCCTGGCGCGCGGGGTCACGGGCGCGGCGATCGACACGCGCGCGCTCGAGCCCGGCATGCTGTTCGTGCCGCTGCCCGGCAGCCGCGTCGACGGCCACGCGTTCCTCGACGAGGCGTTCGCGAAGGGCGCGGCCGCGGCGCTGTGCGCGCGCGCGGTGCACCCGGCGATCGCGCACCTGGACCTGGGCCCGCTCGTGCTGGTGGACGACGTCACCGCCGCGCTCCAGCGACTGGCGCAGAACTACCGCGAGGCGTGGCGCGGGCTGGTGGTGGGCGTCACGGGCAGCGCGGGCAAGACGACGACGAAGGAGCTGGTGGCCGCCGTGTTCGCGACCGCGGCGCCGACACTGCGCACGCGCGGGAACCTGAACAACCACTGGGGCGTGCCGCTCACGCTGCTCGCGCTGCGCCCGGAGCACGAGGTCGCGATCGTCGAGATGGCCATGAGCAACCCCGGCGAGATCGCCACCCTCGCGGGGATCGCGAAGCCCGACGCGGCCATCGTCACCAACGCGGGCACCGCGCACCTCGAGGGCGTCGGCTCGCTCGCGGGCATCGCGCGCGAGAAGGCTTCGCTCGTCCACGCGCTGGAGGCCGGCCGGCCGGCGTTCGTGGGCGCGGATTCGCCGCGCCTCGTCGCCGCGGTGAAGGGCGCGAAGGCGGCGGTGACGACCTACGGCTTCGCGAAGGGCGCCGACGTGCGCCCGCGCACCTTCGAGGACCTGGGCGCGGAGGGCTCGCGGCTCGAGGTCGAGGGCTTCCCGCCCGTGCACCTGAAGCTGGTGGGCCGCCACCAGGCGCAGAACGCGCTCGCCGCGTTCGCGGTCGCGCGCCACTGGCGGCTCGACCCGGCGGCGGTCGCGGCGGCGCTCGAGGCCCACCGGCCGCTCGGCGGCCGCATGGAAGTGAAGCGCGCGGGCGGCGCGGTGCTGCTCGTGGACTGCTACAACGCGAACCCGGACTCGACGGCGGCGGCGCTCGCGACGCTGGCCGGCTGGCCGGGCGCGGCGCGCCGGATCGCCGTGCTCGGCGACATGCTCGAGCTGGGGGGGACCGCGGCGCGGCTCCACCGCGAGACCGGCGCGAAGGTGGCGAACGCGGAGTTGTGGACGGTCGGGGCCCACGCGGGCGAATATGCGGCCGGTGCGCGCCGGGCGGGAGCCGAGGCGCGCGTCTTCCCCGGAAAGCCCGAGGTGGCCCGGGCCCTGCGCGAGGTGCTCGCGCCGGGCGTGGTCGTGCTGCTCAAGGCGTCGCGTGGCGCAGCCCTCGAGGACGTCCTCGCGGGGCTGGAGCTGGAGAACTGACGTGTTCTACGAGTGGATCTACCCGCTGCACGAGATTCATGGCCTGTCGGCGCTGAACGTGTTCCGCTACATCACGTTCCGCGCCGCCTACGCCGCCGTCACCGCGCTGCTCATCAGCTTCCTGTTCGGGCCGGTCGTGATCGAGTGGCTGCGCAGCGTCAAGCTCGGCCAGAAGATCCGGCAGGAGGGGCCGCAGTCGCACCTCGGCAAGGCGGGCACGCCGACGATGGGCGGGCTGCTGATCGTCGCTTCGATCACCGTGCCCTGCCTGCTGTGGGGCAACTTCCACTCCCGCCAGCTGTGGCTCGCGCTGCTCACGACCGTGTGGCTCGGCGGGCTCGGGTTCCTCGACGACTGGCTGCGCGTCGTGAAGAACTTCCCCAAGGGCCTGCTCGGGCGCTACAAGCTCGTCGGCCAGGTCGCGATCGGCGCGATCGTCGGCACCCTCATCCTGCTCTATCCCGAGCCGGGCCTGTCACCGACGGTGACGCACGTGCCCTTCCTCAAGCGCACGTTCCTCGATTTCGGCTGGCTGTTCGTGCCGTTCGTGATCCTCGTCATCACCGGCTCCTCGAACGCGGTCAACCTGACCGACGGCCTCGACGGCCTGGCCACGGGGCTCGTCGCCATCGCCGCGCTGTCGTTCGCCGGCATGTGCTACGTGAGCGGCCACGCGCGCTTCAGCGAGTACCTCAACATCAGCTTCCTCGCCTACAGCGGCGAGCTGACCGTGTTCTGCGCCGCCGTGCTCGGCGCCTCGCTGGGGTTCCTCTGGTACAACTGCCACCCCGCGAACGTCTTCATGGGCGACACCGGCTCGCTGGCCCTGGGCGGCGCGCTGGGCGTGGTCTCGGTGCTGATCAAGCGCGAGTTCTGGCTCGTGCTCGTGGGCGGCGTGTTCGTGGCCGAGGCGCTCTCGGTCATGCTGCAGGTCGCCTCGTTCAAGCTCACCGGCCGGCGCATCTTCCGCATGTCGCCGCTCCACCACCACTTCGAACTCATGGGCTGGGCCGAGTCCCGCGTCGTGCT
>CAZIXL010000512.1:0-3071 GCA_964542885.1 uncultured bacterium | reverse complement strand
CGCCGATCACGATGCTCACGAGCGTCGCGACGACGCCGACGAGCATCGAGATGCGGCCGCCGTACATGACGCGCGCGAACAGGTCGCGGCCCAGGTCGTCGGTGCCGAACCAGTGCGCCCACGCGGGCGGCGTCGCGCCGCGCGCCAGGTCCTGCGCGGCCGGGTCCTGCACCCACGGGATCCACGGCGCCAGCGCGGCGAGCGTGCACATGACGAGCAGGAAGACGCCCGCCGCGACCGCCGCGCGGTTGCGGCGCAGGCGTCGCCACGCGTCGGACCACAGCGAGCGGCCGGCGACGGCGCGTTCGGGCTGCGCGACCGTGGCGGGGGGCGAGAGGCCGATGCTCACGTCAGCTCCACGCGCGGGTCGAGCCACGCGTAGGCGAGGTCGACCAGCAGGTTCAGCACCAGCAGCAGCCCCGCGTAGAACAGCACCACGCCCAGCACGAGCGTGTAGTCGCGGTTGAACGCCGCGCCGACCAGCTGGCGGCCGAGCCCGGGAATGGCGAACACCTGCTCGACCACGATCGAGCCCGTCACGACGCGCGCTGCGGCGGGGCCGAGGAACGACAGCACCGGCAGGATCCCGAGTGGCAGCGCGTGCTTGACCACCACGACCGCCTCGCGCAGGCCCTTGGCGCGCGCCGTGCGCACGAAGTCCATGCGCAGCACTTCGAGCATGCCGGCCCGCGCCAGTCGCGCGATGAAGGCGACGTAGGCCGCCGACAGCGTGAGCACCGGCAGCACGCGGCTCGCGGGTCCCGTCCAGAGCGCCGGCGGGAACCAGTAGAGCCCGAGCGAGAACACCAGCACGAGCACCGGCGCGAGCACGAAGTTGGGCACCGACACGCCGGCCAGCGCGACGCCCATGACCGCGTAGTCCGTGGCGCGGTTCTGCCGGACCGCCGCCAGCACGCCGAGCGGGACGCCCACGAGCACCGCCAGCAGCAGCGCCCAGCCGCCCAGCTCGGCCGAGACGCGGAAGCCGCTCGTGATGATGTCGCGCACGCGCCGGTCCGGGTAGCGGTACGAGACGCCGAAGTCGCCGCGCGCCGTGGCGAGCAGGAAGCGCCCGTACTGCTCGGCCAGCGGGCGGTCGAGGCCGTAGGTGCGCAGGAGCTGCGCCTTGGCCGCGGGCGGAATGGCCTTCTCGGACTGGAACGGGCCGCCGGGGGCGAGGCGCACGAGGAAGAACGTGAGCGTCGCGATCACCCACAGCGTGGGCACGAACAGCAGCAGCCGCCGCGCGACGAACGTGGTCATCGCGCGCGCGCCCCGGCGCCGCGGCCGGCGATCGGCTCGTGGTCGCGCCAGCCGCGGTCGATCGACACGTGGCGCAGCGGGTGCACGTCGAGCGCGGTGTGGAAGATGCCGCGCACGTAGGGCTTGACCAGCTCGTGCGTCGAGTAGTGGTAGATCGGCACGAACACGGCCGCGTCGAGCGCGCGCTGCTCCGCCCGGGCCAGCAGCCGGAAGCGTTGAGCGGGGTCCAGCTCGCGTGCCGCGGCGTCGAGCAGCGCGTCGTAGCGCGGGTCGCTCCAGCCCGTGCGGTTGTTGCCGCCGCCCGAGCGCAGCATCTCGAGGAACGAGGTGGGGTCCAGGTAGTCGCCGATCCACGAGCGGCGCGCGACGTCGTAGCGGAGCGACACGGTGGCCTGCTGCACCGAGCCCCACTCCATGTTCTGCAGCTCGCACGGCACGCCCAGCTCGCGCCGCCACATGGCCTGCACGGCCTCGGCGATCCTCCGGTGGTCCTCGCTCGTGTTGAAGAGGATCGCGAACTTCGGGAAGCCGCGGCCGCCGGGAAAGCCCGCCGCTGCGAGCAGCCGCCGCGCCGAGTCGGGATCGAACCGCACCTGCGGCGGGCCCTCGTAGCCGGGATAGCCGCTGGGCGTGATGCGGCCCCACGCGCGGCGCGTGCCCTTGAGCAGGTCGCGCGTGATCGCCTCGCGGTCGACCGCCAGCACGAGCGCGCGGCGCACGCGCACGTCGTCGAACGGCGGGCGCGTGACGTTGAAGCTGTAGAAGTAGGTGCCCTGGAACTCGCCGGTCATGTAGTCGTCGTAGCGGCGCACCTCGGGCAGGAACGGCGACGGGATGTAGCCGCTCGGGTTCCAGTCGAGGTACCCGGCCTTGTAGAGGCTCGTCGCCGTGCTCAGGTCGTCGAGCGCATAGCCCACGATGCCGTCGAGGGGCACGTGCGCGACGTCCCAGTAGCGCGGGTTGCGGCGGAAGACCAGCCGGTCGTTCTGGCGGTGGAAGGCGAGCGTGAACGCCCCGTTCGAGACGATGTGGTCCGGGTCCGTCCAGTGGGCGCCCCAGCGCTCGACCACCGGGCGCGGCACGGGGAAGAACGTGTTGTACGAGGTCAGGAACAGGAAGTAGGGCGTCGGGTCGACGAGCGTGACCACGAACGTCGAGTCGTCCGGCGCCGCGATACCGAGGCTCTCGGCGGCGCCCGCGTCGCCGCGGTTCACCGCCTCGGCGCCCCGGATCGGGTACAGGAGCCCCGCCGAGCGCGAAGCGGTGACCGGCGCGAGCGCGCGCCGCCACGACCACGCGAAGTCGCGCGCCGTGAGCGGCCGGCCGTCGCTCCACACGAGCCCGGGCCGCAGGTGGAACGTGTACGTGCGCCCGTCGGGCGAGACGTCCCAGCGGTACGCCTGCCCCGGCACGGGCTGGAGCGTCTGCGGGTCGAGCGCGACCAGGCCCTCGAACAGGATGCGCTCGACGCGGCCCTCGGTCTGGCCCGAGCTGATCGCGGGATCGATCATCTCGGGCTCGGCGCCCAGGTTGAAGCGCAGGACGTTGTCGCGCGGCGGCGTGACCGAGCCGAAGTAGCGCCGGCCGTGGGTCGCGAGCGTCGTCGCACCCTCGCGCGGCGCGCAGGCGCCCGACGCGAGCGCGAGGGCGAGCGCCGCGAGGGCGGGCAAGACGAACCGGGCAGGGCGGGGCGGCGTCACGGCGCGGGACGATAGCAGACGCCCCGGGGCCGGCCACCGGGCCCGGTCGCGAGCGCGCATGCGCTCGCACGCGCGCGGCACCGCGCGGCCCGGGCGCGGCCGTCGCCG